>CAUZJA010000009.1:0-29842 GCA_963579925.1 Dehalococcoidia bacterium
GGTGTAGTCCTGGTGGACAGCGATCAGGCAAGGTACGCCTGAGCCAGACTCAAACACGGAACGGAAACGGTGACCCGGTGCTTTTGGGGCGATCATGGTCACGTCAATGTTCGCGGGAGGAGCAATCGTTTCGTAGTGAATGTTGAACCCGTGGGCAAACATGAGCATGTCGCCTTCGTCCAGGTTCGGCTCAACGTCTTCTCGGTACACCTTTGGCTGCGTGGTGTCCGGCAGGCAGAGCATGATCACGTCAGCCTTCTTGCTGGCGTCAGCGTTCGAGAGAACCTCAAAGCCATCGGCTTCAGCCTTCTCTTTGCTCTTAGAACCCTCGTATAGACCAACGACTACGTTGTATCCGGAATCTTTCAGGTTTAGCGCGTGCGCGTGCCCCTGGCTTCCATAGCCGATAACGGCGATGGTTGACTCCTCCAACGGTGAAGTGTCGATGTCTGCGTCGTAATAGATCGTTGCCATTTGGCCCTTTCCTGAACCTTCACATCCGCGCCCGTTTTTGAGCGCCGATAACTAAATTAGTGAGTACCTGTTCCTATACGGACCCGGTGTCGGTTGACTTTGCAACCCAGAGAGTTGACTCCGGGCTCTTTACGTTGAATCCATCTATGCCACCGACTTCAAGTGCTGCTCGCGGCATTGCCACTCTGCCCGTTCGCATTACTTCGCGAACCCCAAACGGCCGCAGCAGAGAAATCATTGAGTCGATCTTATCTGGATCACCGGTCGCCTCAATCCCAACCGCCTCTGCGCCAATATCCACGATCTTCGCGCGGAATATCTCCACCAGTTGCATGATCTCGCCACGCGTCTCGGCGCTTGCGGTCACCTTCACCAGGGCCATCTCACGCCAGACGATATCAAGATCAGTCACATCTGTAACCTCAACCACGTCAATGAGCTTGTCCAGTTGTCGCGCCACATGCGACACGATGCTAGGGTCGCCCTCAACCTCAAACGTCATACGAGAGAAGCCCGGTCGTTCCGCTTTGCCAACCACAAGGCTCGCAATGTTGAAGCCACGTCGCCTGAACAGTCCGGCCACTCGAGCGAGCACGCCCGGCCGATCCTGAACCAGTGCAATCACAGTTCGCTTGCTCAGCCCGTTAGAGCTGGAGCCGGGGGTGGATCCATTCATGCTCATGCCGGTTCCTCTATCAACTGCTCGATGCTTTCGCCCGCGGGAATCATTGGGTAAACGTTTTCATCGGCGCGAATTACAAAGTCAACCACAACGGGGCCATCGTGCTCCATGGCTTCGCGAATGGTCGCCTCCAGATCGTCCTGACTGGTGCAGCGCAATCCCTTGATGCCAAACGCCTCCGCCAGTTTCACGAAATCTGGATTGCCTGTGTACGCGTTGGCGTAGAAATCCTTGTCGTACATCATGTCCTGCCACTGCGTAATCATCCCCAGCATGTTGTTATTGAGAATGGCGAACTTCACCGGCAGATTGTTCTCTTTTATGGTGGCCAGTTCAGACATCGTCATCTGGAATCCGCCGTCGCCAGCGATAGACCACACAGTTTGATCCGGGTGCCCCACCTGAACGCCCATGGCCGCAGGAACTTCATAACCCATCGTGCCAAGGCCACCGGATGTTTGCCAGTTGTTAGGCTCCGTTGACTGCCAGAACTGGGCCGCCCACATCTGGTGCTGGCCAACGCCGGTCACCATGTGCCCACGACCTCCGGTGATATCTGAGATCGTCTTGACCACGTGCTGACCCAGCAGCTCATCCGTCTCACGAATCGTCATGGACGGGTGCTCTGACTTCAGGTGCTCAACGCGACGAACCCAGTCAGTGTGAGTGTTCTCAGACACTTCAGGGATCAACTGCGTCAGCACGGCCTTCAAATCACCGATAACGGCAACGTCGGCCTTGACGTTCTTATCGATCTCGGCGGGGTCAACGTCAATATGAATCTTCTTGGACTTCTGAGCAAACCGCTTCGTGTCGCCCGTAATCCGGTCGTCGAAACGTGCACCAGCTGAAATGATCAGGTCGGCCTCTTCCAACGCCAGGCTGGCGTACGCGTGACCATGCATACCCGGCATTCCGGCGTTCAACCGATGCTTGGACTCAAGAGCGCTAATGCCCAGCAAAGATGTCACAACTGGAATCTCAGCCTTCTCAACCAGCTCCTTGAGCTCATCCCATGCCTTTGAAATCAACACACCATGACCCGCCAGGATCACAGGGCGCTCCGCCTTCTCAATCAACTCAGCGGCGGCTTTGACGTCTTCAATGGCACCATCACCAGGTGGCCGGTAGCCGGGGAGCTCTACTCCCTCAGGCCAGTTGAACGTTGCCAGCTCAGCAAAGACGTCCTTTGGAATATCAATCAACACGGGGCCTGGCCGGCCGGTATTGGCAATGTGAAATGCTTCTCGGATGGTCCGCGCAATGTCCTGTGCCCGCATCACCAGGTAGTTGTGCTTTGTCACCGGCAGCGTTGCCCCCGTGATGTCAGTCTCCTGGAAGGCGTCCCGACCAATAGCGGCGCGGCCAACCTGACCTGTGATTGCGACAACCGGGGCGGAGTCCATCATGGCGGTGGCCAGTCCGGTGATCAGATTCGTTGCGCCCGGGCCGGACGTGGCAAACACCACGCCAACCTTGCCGGTTGACCGTGCATAGCCATCTGCCGCGTGCGAGCCGCCCTGTTCGTGGCGAACGAGGATATGACGAAGCTCGGGGTACTGGTTCAGCACTCCGTATAGCGGCAGTATTGCGCCGCCGGGCAGTCCGAATACGACGTCAACGCCTTCCCGTACCAAAGACTCGCAAACGATCTGCGCTCCGGAAAGTTCGTTTCCTTCGTTACTCATAACTCTTCCTCATCATCCTGCCGTTCCCGGCCTCTAGCACCCTAGGTCTCATGTGGAACCGCTCTGGCAGTCACACAAAAAAACCCCGTCCTGCTGGACGAGGTTGCCTGGCATGTCGATCTGCCAGATTAAACAAAAAAACCTCGTCCTTCGAAGGACGAGGCAAAAGCCCCGCGGTACCACCCTCGTTGCCCGCTAGCACCTTACACATACCAATGCAGACCACTTAAATTAGGTTCGCTCCCGGACGAGTTCCCAAGGGGTGAGGCATCGGACTTCCACTAACTCCGATTCGCTGCTGCCTACCGTACCCGGTACTACTTCCGATCTCAGCCTATTCGATTTTTCACGAAAGAAGGATTATAGCACTTCAAGAAATCTAACTGCACTACGACCGGTATCCTGAATATGCAGAGGCACAAACCAACCCGAAACATGAATCTCAAAAAGAGTCCCGTGCAATCTCACCCACCAGAAGCCATGCTGTTCGATCTGGATGGCACACTCATAGACACGCTGCCACTGCATCTTGCTGCTGAGCGTCGCGCATTGGCCGACTACGGCATTGAGAAAATCGCGGACGACCACCCTCAGACGTTCGGCGCAGGGATTCTGCCAGGAATGGCGATGCTGGCTGAGCACTACGATATCGACGATCTTCAAGCGTTCACCGCTCACTATCTCGCGCTCTGGAACGCCGAGGTTGATAAGAACCTCTCACCTACGCCCGGTGCCGTCGAGTTCCTGACTGCAGTTGCCGCATCCGAAACGAAAATCGCGCTGGTGACATCGGGAGACCGACCGTACGCAGATCAAGTGATGGCCAATCTGGGCATCACAGCGCTCTTCAACGTTGTGGTCACATTTCAGGCTGTCGCAAACCCAAAGCCAGCACCTGACGCGTACCTGTTGGCTTGCGAACAGTTGGACATTGCGCCAGAGCAAACCATCGCGTTTGAAGATTCCGCATCCGGATTCAACTCGCTCGCTGCCGCTGGAATCGAATCCATCGCTATCGGCCACGAACCCGTCGACCGTCCTGCCGAATGTGCCTCACTCTCGCATCATAAGGACTTCACCACTCTCCGGATCAACGAACTCAGCGACCATCGCGATTCTTCGCGGTAACAATAGTTTGCTAGACTCCCACAATGTTGAGAAAACGGGGATGGGCTGGCAGCAGCCCGGTAACGGCATGAGTCTGAGCAGTTCTACAGAGGACTTTCAGATAAGACCATTCGTCTGGGATGATGTTTCATCCCTTTTGGATGTGATGGATCGCGCCGAAAGCCATCCGTTCAAGTACGCAGATGATCCACTGGAGACCTTCAAGCTCTCTCTCGACACGCCGCGCCTTGATCCAACCAGAGACATCCTGGTGGCAGATTCCGGATCCCGACTTGAGGGATGGACCAGAGTAGATATTGAGCCAGAGGGTTCCAGAGCGATTGTTGGACTGGGAGTTGATCCTGATCTAGACGCAGTCACCATGCAATCCAGATTGCTCAGAATGGCTCGTGATCTCGCTCTGGAGGCTGGGATCAGAACCCTTCATCTACCCGTTGACTCAAAGGACGACGGCACTCGTATTGCTGCTGGCTCCATCGGAATGCAAGCAGTCCGGGTCTACATCGGCATGGAATACCACCCGGCACCCGCTTACCTTGGCGGAAACCATCGACCCGTTCCAGATGGCTACTCCGTGCGAACGATGACCAACAGCGACGATGACGTTGAGCGGTTGATGAACGTTCAAAACGCCGCGTTTGCAGACTCCTGGGGATATGAGGCAAACACAGCTGCGGATATCACGGCATCTCTCCGCCTTCCGGGCGTTGGACCAGAGTGGGTCAAGATGGTTGAAGACGCCACGGGCAACACAGCTGGCTACGTCTGGATGAAGTTTGAACCGTCAGACGGTATGAACATCGGCTACGTCGGAATGGTTGGCGTTGATCCAAGCCATCGTCGGCTTGGACTTGGCAGCGTCATCACTGCCGCTGGGATCAAGCACTTGCGCGATGCAGGCGCTGGAGCAATCCGGCTGGAGGTAGATCGCGACAATAAAGCCGCCCGTCGTGTCTACAAAGATCTCGGCTTCAGTAAGACCGGCGAAACTACCTGGTACGAGCTAGACCTGAGCGCCAGCTAGGCCTCACCGCACCGGTAAGATCCCATCGCAAACAGGCTATCCGGCGGCTTGTCCACAACCGGCAAGCGCCTGCAAATGAGTCAGCGACTCAAAATGCGCCTGCAAACGGTCTACTGATCGCCCCCATGAAAGCTCAAGCGCTCGCTGTCGCGCCGCCTGGCCCATCAGTGCGCGCTGCTCATCATCCTGAAGAATCTGCTCCAGCTTGTTGACGAATGGCCCCGGGGCTCTCCACTTCACCAGATAGCCGGTACGCCCGTCTCTGACGATCTCCGGTAGTCCACCCACTTCCGATGCCACAACTGGCGTACCGCAGGCCGAGGCCTCAAGCGCTGCCAATCCGAAGCTCTCGTAGTACGACGGCAGCGCGCATACATCTGCCGCTCGGTAGTACTGAATCAACTCATCATGATCCACGGACGCGTGAAACTGCACACTGTCTGAAATCCCCAGCTGTTCCGCATGCTCGGCAAGCACTCGGCGTTCAGGGCTAGTCTCGGCGCCGCCAACAATCACCAGTTTCGCGTCCACCGGATCATCCATCATCGCCATGGCGCTCAAAAGGACATCAACACCCTTTAGGCGCTCGAGACGACCTACAAATAGCACCATCTTATTGTCGCCAATTAATCCAAGCTTCTCACGGGCTTCCAGCCGGGGCCCGGGGGAGAAGCGATCAGAATCGACTCCAGGTGGTATAACCACCGTCTTACGCTGTGGAACTTGATATATCTCGCCCAGAGACTCGCGCTCATTCTGGCTCCACACAACAATACTGTCTACTTCAGACATGATCTTGTGTTCACTGCCATCGCGTTCAGGATGTTCCGGCTCGCCCGGAATAGCTCGTGTCTTCAGCTCAGCCAATGTATGAGAACTGGTTACGTGAGGCACCTGCCACTCAGAATTGAGCTGCAGTCCCACAAGTCCTGACAGCCAGTAATGGCTCCAGATCATGTCGTAAGAAAGGCCGTAAAAATCGGTATAGGAGCTGATCTTTGCCGTGAAGTCATCCAGCAGCGGAAAGACGTCGCTCTTATCAGTCTCGGGCGGGCCTGAAGCCACGTGTATTACACGCGCACCGGGGGCCAACTCCACAACTTCAGGGTCGGTGATGTCATGTGTACGCGTGAACACATCCACGCAAATACCTCGACGAGCGAACTCCTTCGCCGTCTCCAGCACGTACACGTTCATCCCGCCAGTGTCCTTCTCGCCGGCCCGAACTACGGGACAGCCGTGAACACTTACCAGAGCGATCTTCATACGAGAGCCAGTCTCCTCACGTAGCGCCTAATTACCCTGTCTCATTGCCTTCATGGAGTAGATAGTCCTATCTACGCCACCGAGATTATATTTGTATCGCTCGTTCCCCCGCAGGAAATCCGCGTACTCAATTCCGTCGTTTATGCACTCCTGAATAAAGAATGCATGATTCATCAAACCAACGCTCAGCTGCGGCATTTCCGGATTGTAACCGCTGTTATACACGAATCTGGTGTTCCCAACCTCAAAACAGATTGAAGTTGCAATGTTCTCGCCATCCAGTTTCGTGAAGTTGAGCCTGGTGGCTCCATCCTCCGCCAGTTTGACCATAGCGTCCCTGAAGAACGCCTCACGGTCCGCAGTCAGGAACTCCGTCTTATCGGAACTGCTAACCCGGTGGAGCATACAGAAATCGTCCATCCGCGCCCGAATCTCTTCCGGGTCTGTCAGCTCTTCGTGCACCACTTCACCCGCTGCATCCAGTCGGCGAAGCTTGCGCCTCAGCTCGTGACGATCTTTCTTTCCAAGGCCTGAAACATACTCATCCCACGTGTCGGCCAGACTGACTTGCGGAGCCACATCCTCAACCGTAAGATCAAACTCAATGCCCAGTTGTTTGCCCGCCGATGGCATCGCCTCAATCAACGGTGACCAGTCAGGTATGGACTCAAGATGTAGTTCATCCCACTCCGGGATAGCCAGAAGGCTCTGCAGAACTTCCTTCGCGATATTTTCGGAATCATCGCAGTCGACCAGAAAATCGTGATAATCGACCAGGTCGGTGCTGCCCAGGAAGGTGATTCGACGGTCTCGGATCATCAGCGGTGCGATGGCCACCACGCCATCCTCATCTCGGACGGCGATCGCGAGTTGCTCAGCGTCGCCTCCGAAGTGATCCCACCAGGTCTGGTGCCACGTGCGCCCCAGAAACACTGACGCGCCGGGAGTGGCCGCAGCCAAGCGATCCCAGTCGTTGGCAAACGACGCCAACGTTCCGCGTTCAGTTGATACTGTGAGACAAACCATGGATTAGTGCTTACCAGTCAGATGCGCTAGCAAGGTGGAAGAGTCAGATATCAATTAGATGGCCAGGTGAATCAATGGGAGCGCCCATTACCGTTGCTGAGCAAGCCCATGACCGTGTCATAGTTGGGCTCAACGTACTCTAGCTCAACGCGAGCCGTTGATTCAGCCGTAGAGGGGTCTTTCAAGCCGTTTCCGGTGATGACAGAGACAATCGTCTGTCCCTCAAGGTCCTCCCCGTTAGCCGCCACTTTCAGCAATCCTGCGACCGATGCCGCCGAGGCTGGTTCGCAAAATATGCCTTCATCGCGAGCAAGACGCAGGTAGGTATCGATAATTTCAGCGTCTGTCACGGAATCGATAGCGCCTTTAGATGCGTCCCTCGCTTCTTCAGCGTTTTCCCAGTTGGCAGGGTTTCCAATCCGGATTGCCGTTGCGATGGTCTCCGGGTTCTCAATGCGTTTTCCCTGAACAATTGGCGATGCACCCTCAGCCTGGAAGCCCATCATCCTGGGAAGCGTGCGTGAGTGCTCCGCTTCCCAGTACTCCTTGAATCCCCACCAGTAGGCGGTAATGTTCCCTGCGTTGCCAACCGGGATGCTGAGCATGTCTGGCGCGTCGCCAAGCTCATCCACAATCTCAAATGCGGCCGTCTTCTGGCCCTGTATTCGGTATGGGTTCACCGAATTGACCAGTGCAATGTCCATCTCAGTGGTGGCGCGGAGAACAATCTCCAGCGCGTCATCAAAATTCCCTCTTACCGCCAGTATACGGGCACCGTATGCCATTGCCTGGGCCAGCTTGCCAAGAGCGATCTCACCAGCAGGAACCAGGATAATCGCTTCCATACCGTACCGTCCGGCGTAAGCAGAGGCAGAGGCACTGGTGTTCCCAGTGGACGCGCACATCACTCTGGTCTTGCCGTCTTCCAGTGCCTTGGCGATGGCCATGCACATTCCACGATCTTTGAACGACCCGGTTGGGTTCATACCCTCTAGCTTGAAGTAGAGGTCGCATCCCAGCTCCGGGCCAATGCTGCGGGATTTGACGAGAGGTGTGTTGCCTTCGCCCATCGCCACATTAGGCGTTGCGTCTGATACTGGGAGGTATTCCCTGTATCGATCTATGACTCCCTCGTAAACCGGCAAACACCCCACCTGGTCAATGGTTTTTAATCCGTAGGGCTATTTTATCGCCCCTGTCCAACTCACCGCGTTACTAGCGGTATCGACTCGCTACGCTGGCGAGTCTCCGTATGGCTCAATCCGAAGCAACGATGCGAACTTTTCGATACTCGATGCTGAGCTAATCTGCTCAACCGCCTGCTGAACTTCACGTTCACGCGCAGGATGAGTAGTGAGCACAATATCTGCCGTTCCCAGCTCGGAATCTGAATCCATCTGCAAAACGGAATCGATTGAAATGTTCTTGGCTGCGAGTATGCCTGCCACCTCAGCCAGCACGCCCGGCTGATCTTTCGCCACCAGTCTCAAATAGTACTGGCACTCATAGTCAGCCATATCCAGCAGCGCTGGAGGTGATGACAACTTTCTTGGCGGAGTTATCGACCCCGGTGCCCTGGCTACTCGAATCATGTCGCCAAGTACTGCGCTGGCCGTCGCTTCTGGTCCGGCTCCGCGTCCCTGCAACCAGAGTGGTCCAACCAGATCGCCTTCAATCTCGCAGACGTTGAGTACGCCGTCTACTTTGGCCATCGGAACATCGTTGGGAATGAGCGCCGGGTGAACGCGAACCAGCAGTCCGCCATCTTCCAGGCGAGCCGCCGCAATCAGCTTGATCGTGTAACCCAACCTTGCGGCGTTACCGATATCAGCCGCCGTGATCGACTGGATACCTTCACGGTGAATCGAGTCCAGCGGAACGGACGCTCCGTACGCAAGCCGAGCAAGGATTGCGATCTTGTACATGGCATCCCAGCCATCTACATCGGCAGTTGGGTCAGATTCGGCATAGCCCAGCGCCTGTGCGTCAGCAAGAACATCCCCAAATGCTTCACCCTGCGCCGTCATGCGCGTCAGGATGTAGTTGGTCGTGCCGTTGATAATTGCCCGGAGCGACTGAACCTGATTGGCAAGAAGGTCACTTGAGAGCGGTCCAATGATGGGAATACCACCGCCAACCGCGGCTTCGTAGAGCATCCGAACGCCGTTGGCCTCAGCCAGTGCAATTAGCTCGTCACCATTCTTGGCGATCGCCTCTTTATTGGCGGTTATCACGTGCTTACCGGCCTTGAGCGCGTCAGCAATCGCTGAAGATGCTGGCTCGTCGCCACCCATGAGTTCAACAACAATGTCTACTTCAGGATTATCAATAACCGATGAAAGTTCATCTGATAGCAGTTCACTGGGAACTGGCCGTTCAGCTTCAAGATTCCTGACCACTGCTCTCTTGAGAACTAGCGGATGGCTTCCCGGAACGGTCTTCTGAGTTCGTCCGTCAAGTAAGGCGCGGGCAACTGCAGAGCCTACGACGCCGACGCCGAGAAGTCCTACGCCAAGAGATTCACGTTGAGATGTAGTCATAATTCCGTGCCTGAGCCAGGCCGGCTCCTATCGCCTTTGAGCGGGAACGAGTTGGCCAGATGCGTCAAGTTCAAAACCATCTGGAACGGTGCTATCCGGTTCAGGTGTTGGAAGCGCTCGAGCAAGTCTTACCTGCTCATTTACCCAGTCAGCAATGCTGCTGTTCAAGATGAGCTCCACATCTACCTGTGACCTGAATTCCTCAAACCAGTCCGTTAGCGCCTGATCTTTCAGGAGTTCCAGTGGGGCCAGGTCAATTGGACGTGCGGACGTATATTCAGCCACGTATAAAACTCCAAATGAGCCTTCACCTGGCACCTGTATGACTTCTGAGACGGTGCCAAGAGGAAGAATGCGATTGCCCTCGTCATCAACGCCAAAGAAGAGAGCATCAAACTGCGGGATCACGCCGGCAGGAAGCCAGCCTTCATCACCACCGCTGCGCCTGACTTCAGAGTCAACTGAGTACTCAAACGCCAGATCAGAGAAGTTCTCGCCAGCCT
Source organism: Dehalococcoidia bacterium (assembly GCA_963579925.1). GTDB lineage: Bacteria > Chloroflexota > Dehalococcoidia > Lucifugimonadales > Lucifugimonadaceae > UBA1151. The sequence goes on from CAUZJA010000009.1 coordinate 10,332, forward strand.
TCACCCGCTGATCAATACGATTCCTGATGTCCTCATTGAATCTCTCCAGAATGATTCGGAAGACATGTACCTGTTCCTGGATCAGAGGTACATTCTCGCCAACTCGATCACGCACTCCAGACCTGAACAGGCCTTTCTGGATGATCTCCCGATATCGCTCATCAGTAAGGCCTACGTTGTTCAAGAATTGGAATTGAGCTTCCGCAATCTGCGAATCAGAACCTTCCGACCGATTCTCCTCGGTGATATATCCGTAGCCAAGCAAGCGACGCACTTCCTGATCAATCTCTAGATCTGTGACCACCACACCAAGACCTGGGGCACCTTGAAATGCCATCTCATTTTCAGAGATCGTCTGGAGTGATTGGAAGAGGCTTGAGCCTATGTCAAAGTCTTCACCCACCTCTTCGGTAAGTCTCTGGTGAAATCTGATGAAATCAACAACTTCACCACGGGTGTAAATACGATCTTCCACACGTACAGCCAGTTCGCGCGGCGGCAAAACAAATTCGTTAATGAAGGCCCATGCGGGGATTGCTGCAATGGCCACCAACAACAGGATTCCGGCGAGAATCCATGGTCGATTCTTGCGGCTCTGATCGGCTTTCGCCGCCATTATTTCTTTCCGCGTCAGGTCGCGGGGTGTCCAGATTGAATCCTCGTCAAGCGAATCGACTTCCTGATCGGCGTCGGACTCTGACGATTCCGGGGCTGAATCAGAGGACAGAACGTCCTCGACTCCAGCTTGATCTATGTTTTCACTCATCGCAGTTAGTACTCAATTGGTAGGCATCCGGGTAACGCCACGCGATTCTGCTATTGCAGAGCGTGGTGCAGATACCTTGCCTACTCTTTTTTTTCTTCGGTCTCTGCGTCTGGTGAAACGTCCTCTGCTGCATCTTCGGATTCGCCAGCGACCTCATTTGCTGCTTCTGACTCTTCCTCTGCGGGAGTTTCCTCTTCAGCTACAACTTCTTCTGCTTCAGCTTCTGCTTCCGGCTCTTCTACAACAGCTTCAGGCTCATCAGCTTCTTCCGCTTCGGCCTCAGGCTCTTCTACAGCGGCTTCCGCCTCGTCGGAAGGAGCTGCTTCAGCTTCCGGCTCTTCCGCAACAGCTTCAGGCTCATCGGCTTCATCCGCCGCGGCCTCTGGCTCTTCGTCTACAGCTTCTGCTTCATCAGCAGGAGCCTCTTCGGCTTCGTCCGTCTCTGGAGTGTCAATAGCTTCAGCAGTCTCGGTCGCGGCTTCGTCCGTGGTTGCGGCCTCATCGGTCGCAGCCTCATCACCCTCAGCCGCTGGAGCGTCTGCTGGCGGTTCCGCAGCGGGCTCTGGGCTAGGTGCCACAACCGTGGACTTGGTGTATCGCTCGTGGTCTGGTGCAAACGGGAGCAGTGCCATCAGGCGTGCCCGGATGATTGCGGTGCGAAGCATTCGCTGGTGACGTGCGCAGGTACCCGTCCTCTTGGAGGACTCCATACGCGATCGTTCTGAAATGTATCGGCGAAGCTTGCTTACTGATTTGTAGTCAACGTGGTCAATGTGATCGACACAGAACTGGCACACCTTCCGGCGTCCCCACGGTCGTCGACCACCACCACGATTCCCGCCGCCACCTGAACCACCTGCGCCGCCTGGCCCACCGGGACGGCGAGTCTGCGTGCCTGCAGCTGGTCTCGACTCACCTGATGGAGCGCGTAAGCCACCATCCTGGTCGGTCGATGGTGTGGATTCCGGATTACTGATCGTGGTCATTCTTGTATCGATACTTTCGTTAGCTAACTAAATGGTGTCTGGTTGTGCCAGGTAGCGACCTACCAGGGCAACTCTTCAACGTCTTCGGCATCCGGAGCGTCGCCGGGTGGCGGGCCTCCAGGAATTTCATTTGTAGGAGCTGGAGTTTCGGAAGGAGCGCCAGTTGGAGCACCAGAACTGCGGTCAGGTGGCAACGCGCTACCCTCATCCCAGTTCCCACCTTTGGATTCTCTGGAATCCAAGAATGTAACCGTCTCGGCGGTCACTTCAAGAGACGCTCTCGGTTGGCCTTCACGGTCGGTGTACGCGCTTGAGCTAATTCTTCCCTCAACGTACGCCTTGCGGCCCTTCGCCAAATACTGATTCACAAGCTCAGCAAGTCGGTTCCATGACGTAACACGAAACCACTCAGTTTCCTCCCGCTGCTCACCCGCAGCAGTGGTATATCGACGACTTACCGCCATTCGGAACTCGCAAACAGCGGCACCGTTCGGGGTATAGCGCATCTCAGGATCTGACCCAAGATTGCCAATGAGGATCACTTTGTTGAGCGTCATCGTGAAAGTTCCTTAGGGCCGTCTGGGACGACGATTGTCCCGTCCACCGCGGTCTCGGGGGCGCTCTTCAGGCTCGTCGGACTCTTCAACCGCTGGAACTGGCTTATTGTGCCTGATTAGGATGTGCCGAATGACATTCTGATCTGCATCCAGCGCTAGCTCCAGCGTGGGAGTTGCTGCGCTGTCCAACTTGAAATTCGCCAGGAAGTAGGAACCTTCTTTGTTCTTCTCTACCTGGTAGGCAAGCGTTCGCCTGCCCCACAGAGCAACGCCATCAACATCGCCACCACCGTCCTTGATCAGGCCGGTAATTTTTTCTACTGAAGCGGCGCCGGCTTCTTCGTCGGCGTCAGCTCCCAGTAGCCACATAAGTTCATAGTCACGCGTAACTGGAATTGGGTGTCTCCCGAAAGGAATAATTCAAAGGATTAAATCAACAGAAATATTGTCCGAATGGACAGTCAAAAATTATAGCACGCAGTGGCACCTACCCTGTCATCTATTTGCAAACTGCCAATAATCAACCGACCTCACGAGTAATATTGATCGATAAACGCAGCCTTGTCTACGCATCCGTCACCCCGGGCGCCGGGTACTGCCGCGCGAACTCCCCGATTCTTCGGCGCAAATTGCTCAGGGTTGCTGAATCGTCAATTGCCGATAGGCCTTCCATGATGAAGTCCGCAACCGTTTCCATCTCGTGAATCCCCATATCTCGGCTCGACAAAGCGGGCGTGCCTAAGCGAAGACCACTTGTGACCATTGGCTTCTCTTTATCGAACGGAATCGCGTTCCTGTTCGTAATAATTCCGGCCTCCTGAAGGCCGCCTTGAGCAACTTTCCCAGTTATACCCAGCGGCGTCAGATCAACCAACATCAGGTGGTTATCCGTCCCGCCTGAGACGATGCGAAGCCCGCGCTTGGACAGTGCATTCGATAGCGCTTTGGCATTCTCAACAACCGTGCGGGCGTAAACCTTGAACTCCGGCTGCAACGCCTCTTTGAACGCAACAGCCTTTGCCGCGATCACGTGCATCATTGGTCCGCCCTGCACTCGAGGAAACACCGCTGAATCGATCTTGCGGCGATACTCCTCTTTGCACATGATCATCGCGCCACGCGGCCCGCGTAACGTCTTGTGCGTGGTGGTGGTGACGATGTCCGCATACTCGATTGGCGATGGGTGAGCACCACCAGCAATTAGCCCGGCAATGTGAGCAATATCGGCAACCAGCACAGCGCCGTTGTCGTCCGCAATATCTTTGAAGCGTTCGAAATCGACCGTTCGTGGATAAGCAGTCGCTCCACATACGATGATCTTCGGCTTGAACTCTTTGGCCAGAGATTCAACCTCATCGAAGTTGATGACTTCCGTCTCTCGCTCCACGCCGTAAGACGCGAAATCGTAGAAGCATCCAGAGAAGTTGACTGGCGAACCATGGGTCAGGTGCCCACCCTGATCCAATCGCATTCCCAGCACCACATCACCCGGTTCAAGAATCGCGAAGTAAGCTGCCATGTTGGCCTGTGATCCGGAGTGTGGCTGAACATTCACGTGGTCAGCACCAAAGATCTCCTTGGCCCGTTCCTGCGCCAGAACTTCCACCCGGTCCACATTCTCCGTACCCGCGTAGTAGCGGCGACCGGGGTAACCCTCCGCATACTTGTTCGTCATCACGGAGCCGGTGGCTTCTCGCACCGCGGTGCTGGCGTAGTTCTCTGATGCAATCAGTACCAACTCATCAACAAGACGACGCTCATCCGCATCGATAGCCTTAGATACTTCGGGATCCTGAACGGACAACACACTCATAAAAGCAACACCAACAAGATTAGGGGCGGGGAATCGATGTGCGGACCACTGGGACTACTGGGAGATATGGCACCTACACGTCTCCCTAGTTTATGTGTGCGCCTGATTAATCGCGCCAGTTGCCCACTGCCCTGCAATTTCACCCATATGTTGGCTCGCTGGGATTGTCTAGAATGCCGTAGGCGAATCCCCAATAAAAACGAACTACCCGACCTAATGTAGGAATTCCCCTTTTCAAGGCCGCAACAAATAGGTACCCAATTTAGCGACTCGTGCATCCCGCAACTCTGTGACGCAGACATGGAAATAAATGACTACCAACGCAATTCCGTATGAGAAATCTCAATTGGAGATCATCGATACCGTCCCGGAGCGAGCTCTTGTTGTACTTGCCCACCCTGACGATGGAGAACTTGGCGCAGGCGGCGTCATGGCGACATGGGCGGCGCGGGGCTGCGACATAGCAATGGTGGTCTGCACTTCCGGCAGCAGCGGGAGCAACGATCCCTCGATGACATCTGAGGAGATCGTTCCTATCAGGCGCGCTGAGCAGATCAAGGCGTCAGAAGTGGCGGGAGCGCAGCACGTTGAGTTTCTTGACCATCCAGATGGCGGTCTTGAGGCAGACAGGGTCTTTCTTGGCGAAATTGTCTGGATGATCAGGAAGTATCGGCCGGAAGTAGTTCTGTGCCACGACCCGCATCGATTCAACGGCTTCAATCACCGTGACCACAGAATGGTGGGCACCTGCGTGCTGGACGCAATCTATCCCTATGCCCGGGATCATCTGCACTTCCCGGAGCACCTGGAGCATGAGGGCATTGAGCCGTACAAGGTACGGGAAGTTCTCATGTGGGGTGCGGATACCCCAAACGTCATCGTGGACACCACAAATGGCGTTGAGAAGCAGATCGAAGCTCTGCACCAGCACGAAAGCCAGGTCGGCGGCCTCAGCGGTGGCCCCGCTGTAGGCGATAGGCTGAGGGAACGCGCACGAACGGTGGCCACCAATTACCCATTTGAATATGGGCAGACCTACAGGCGCTTAATCGCCCGCGGATAGATAATAGAAACACAATGCCACGAGTAGACATTCACACACACCTCCTCCCATCCGTAGACGATGGACCGGAGACCCTCGACGAAACCATCGCGATGGCGCGCATGGCGTCCGCCGATGGCACGGACGTGATCCACGCCTCCCCACATCAGCGCGACGTGATGAACAACCACTCTGTTGAACATCTACAAAACCTGATCGTTGAGGTGAACGGTCGGCTTCGTTCAGAAGCAGGGCCAACGCAGCGCGTGCCACGCCTGATCCTGGGGATGGAAAACCACATTGAACCGGAGCTTGGCGAATGGTTCGATCAGGGGATTGCGCTTCCCATTAACGGCACAAAATTTATCCTGAGCGAGCCGCCTTTCTCCAGCTACCCGCCATACATGGACCGTGTGCTGTTCGATCTGCAAGTGCGTCGGCTCGTCCCGGTTATTGCTCACCCTGAACGTAACGCTGAATTCCAGAAAAACCCGGGCAAATTACGCAAGCTTGTTGAGTCAGGAATGCTCGTCCAGATCACGGCGGGAAGCCTGCTGGGCGAATTTGGATCAAAGGCACAGAAGGCCGCTGAGTTCTTCCTTGCGCACGATCTGGCTCACGTGGCCGCATCTGATATGCACCGGTCTACACGCGTAAGAATGCCCCAACTATCGTTGGCCCATCAACGTGCCGAAGAGTTGGTAGGCGTGGAGCGAGCGCGAATGCTATTCGAAGACTCGCCCCGCAACATCATCGATGGCCGCGACCCAGTATTGGTCGGAACACTACCCCCTCTGGCATCCCGCCGAAAATGGTGGTGGCCCTTTGCCAGTAACACCAAGTAGCCCCCCCTCGCCCGTAATGAGGAATCGGTAATTAGGCGACAGCGAACGCTCGAGCGACTCGCAACGCCAAATTCAGCGCAGGATCAAAGAGTCTGATGATCCCGCCCGCTACGGACGGCATAGCCGCACCAATCACCGCGGCGCCAGCTACATCTGTTGGGTAGAAAGCCCCGGCATATACACGGGTGAACCCAACGATCAAAGCCGCCGAAGCAAGCCCAATGCTCAGCCTCCGGCTCACCGGGAACAACGCAACCGCCACCGCAAACCCCACAGCGGTCGGATTTGCCGGGAATGACGGGTCGGTAGCCGGATAAAACATCAACTCAATATCGTCAGGCAGTGCCACGTACGGCCGAGCGCGATCAAACTGTGAGTTGAATATCGCCACCACCCAGTTACTCATAGCGATGGCGATTACGGCCTTGAACGCGATGCGCTGATAACGGAACCGTTCTTCCGGATTGCGGCCAATGAAGATCACACCAATGATCACCAGGGCAAACATCGGGGGAAAGAGATAATCGCTGGCCAGCAGCTTTATCACCCAGTCCAGTGGGCCAAACCCACCGGGGCCTGAGTTCAACCACTTCGTAATTTCGGTGTCGAATAAGTTCATCTGAAGCGAACCTTCGCGACCAGCCATCGAACACCGCCCCACTGTAACCCGGGCGCAAACTCATCGCCAACTTCACCGCGCCACGAACGTCGCCAGTTGGCGAAAGATAGGCGCACGACCTCCGCCCACGTGTTGGTCTTCAAGTGCTCGATACCGCTGTTGTCGTTCACATCCGCCGCCGTACGGGAGCTTGAGCGGTGAACTACAGATGAGATGAGATACGTGGAGATCAGCGCCAGTCCCGCTGCGAGCGGAAACCAAATGCCCTGCGAGCCACCTGAGAATCCACCATCAACGTCATTGATGTTGCGAGCACTGGTGAGATCGCTCCACGATGATGTGTCCCACGCGACAGTGAGCCCCTCACGGCCAATCACCCCGTCGGCCACAACAGCGCCCCACGGGCCACCCTGCCAGAGCGGCACGGTGAAGAAGAAGAGCGCTGCACCCAGTATCAGGAGCATTCCAAGCGCACGCGATGAGCGCTCGGACGGAAGAAACAGCATGTGCGTTATGCCGCCGTAGGACGCGCCAATCTGCACCACGCCAAGCGTAGCGAAGTACATCGCGATCAAATAATCGCGAAGAAAGATGTCGCCAATATCCTGAGGGGTCAACGGACTCTAGCTATTCGCTGAAGGTGAACCGCAGCTATCCGCCACCGGGCGTAACGCCGGTGCACCACTCCATGTAGTCGGGGTTATTGCCCTGCACAACGTCGAAGTAAAGGTCCTGAATCTTCTTGGTGATTGGGCCAACTTCACCAGTTCCAATCTTTCGATTGTCCAGCTCACCCATCGATGTCACATGCGCAGCGGTTCCAGTGAGGAATGCCTCATCAGCCAGGTACAGTTCGCTCCGGTGAATCACCCGCTCAATCACATCCATGCCAAGCTCGTTCTTGACGAGCGTTTTGACTGTGTCACGAGTGATTCCAAGCAATTCATTTTCCGTCTCGCCGGGCGTGGAAATACGGCCATCGGTGATCATAAACAGGTTCTCACCGCTGCCTTCAGACACGGAGCCATTCATATTCAGAAGAATCGCCTCATCAAAACCCGCTTTCACGGCTTCCGTCTTGGCGAGAATGCCGGTGGTGTAGAGCCCGGTTAGCTTCACACCCGTCGGTATAATGGAGTCATCCGGGCGACGCCACGATGATGTCTGGCAGCGAATGGCCCGATCGTTGTCGATGTACGAGCCAAATGGAATGATGATGAGTCCGAAGTCGCTCTCAACCTCATGCAACTTGAGATTCGCGACAAGTTGCTCGCTCTTGAATGCCAGCGGCCGAATGTAAACGTCTTCTCGATAGCCGTTGCGTTCGAGTAGATCAATGGTGATATCCACGTACTGATCAGCCGTGTACGGAAGATCCATCATCATGATTTTGCAGCCGCGGATCAACCGCTCGTAGTGCTCTTTCATCCGAAAGATATAAACCTTGCCAGCGGCCTCATTCCAGTTGCCGCGGATGCCTTCAAATGCCGCTGTCCCGTAGTGCAGGGCGTGCGTTCGAATCCCTACTTTGGCGTCCGCAAGTGGAAGTACCTCGCCATCTAGAAACGCGTATGGACCGTCTGACATTCTGTTGCAATCCTTCTGTGAGTTAACGCAGCACGAACACCTGCGTGCTGTACGACCGACCAATTATAAGGTCGCGACAGACGGATTGCGGAGCAGTTCTTGAAAATCGACCGCTCCAGATGACGTTTATGCAGCCATCTTTGCAAAGAGAGCGTCTATCGCGTCCTGGTCAAATCCATCGTCGATGGAGTCGGTGTTTGCCGGCTCATCGCCAATTTGCAGGTCTGTCCAGATTGTCGCGGCGCCGCCTTCATAAGAGAAGTGAACCGCCTCGCTGGCGTCAAGCTCTTCAGGCAATGGGAATCGGTACGACTCCAACACCTCTGGCGGGGTGATATCACACCTATGACCATTCTGTTCCAGTTGAATCAAGGTTCTTCCGGTGATCATGTTAGCCAGTTCCTGCACAAGAGATTCAAAGTAGGCGTCAAACTGCCCGACTTCATCAAGCGTGCCACCAAGCGTCGCAATTACTTCGGCAGAGAATCCATAGCAGGCTCGACCTGACAGGTCTCCGGAGATCTCGATCTCTACAACGAGATCTTGGTCGGTAAATGGCTGTGATCTGGCGCTGCCGTAGGTGGTCGTTGGAGTTCCACCAAATTCACCCTCAAACACGGTTTGGGCCGACTCGAAAAATATGGTTGCGACTGTCTGTTCCAACGATTCCCCCTGTGTGGACTTAAGGAAACACAGCTCACCGGCCGGACCCCGATCATTGCCCCCCGACACCAATTGGAGTCCGACCAGTGAGCTTGTGTCACTGGAGTAAGACTAGGTCGGCATTCCGGAACGTGCGTCGCCCTGATCCGCGAGATAAAGCGGCCTCTACCGGCCTATCGAGTGGGTATGCCGCCACTCAGGTGCAGGGGTATGTCCACCCGGGTGATCTCGTCAGCGGGCAAACTTATCTGGAAAACCAGTGTCGCTGTTCTATTAGGCCGCGCACGTACATGAGCTGGCCAACATGCGCGTAGCCGCCGTGAACCATCCGATCAAGGATGGCCATGAGCTTCGATTCGCCGCCTTCAGGATGCGCGACGAGATTGTCTTCGGCACCGTTGCCCAGCGATCGCACGTAAGCGCTCGCACGCTCATACGACTCCGCGCAGTAGCCACTGGCCGCTTCAACCGACTCCGGCCGGACCGCTGCAACATCTTCGTCACTATGTTTTCGCCCAGTATTGTCGGGATCCGCGCGAAGGCCAAATCGATCGTGCCAGCCATCGGCAATCCACAGTTGTTCGCGCCCGGTCAGGAACGAGGCGCGCTCGTCCTGAGTACGAGCGATGTGCCACGCAAGCCACGCCATGTTGTTCGACGAAGGCCCGGGCCGGTGCAGCAGCTGCTCAACGCTCATGCCATCCAGAGAAACCTGCGTCTCCTCATTCACCGTATCCAAAGCGTGTGCGACGAACTCTACGAACTCCATAGGGGACTCCTTAAATCGGTACTGGGATTCAGTGCTGGCTACTCGCCCCAGCCGGTTGGCATGGTTGGCAGGATCAGTCGCGAGGGGCGTGAGGCATCATGATAAATCGTCTGACGCGCTACACGAAGCTCAGACTCCGCCCAGTCCTCACCACCGGTGTTGTGATTGCGGTCGAAGTTAGGGAAATCGCTGCTTGATATGTCCACCCTGATTCTGTGCCCCAGCAGGAATCGATTACACGTCGGAAGCATGTCGAACTGAAATTCGTACACCTGTCCCGGCGTCATCAACTCTGGCGCATCGAGTCCGTTACGGAATCTCGCACGCACAATGCCGTAGCAGAGTTGCTGAGCGAAGCCGTCTGGATGCACATCAATCAAGCTTGCGATGAAATCCGTATCTGGCGCATCAGATGATGCCCACAGCGTCATTGACGGGTATCCCGCCATGTCCACTGATTCCACAAGCGGCGGAGTCTCATAAATCAGGATGTCGCGTCGATGCGCCAGCGCTCGCTGGTCTCTCGGTTCATCATGCGTGTTCATGCCGTACACGGACATCACGGGGTCACGAGGATCGTAGGTATACCGGTCCGGGTTGCCAATATCGGAGGCAGACAATTCCAGCGTCCCATCACCGGTGGGTGTGTTGGCTCCCGTACTGCTTCCAAGGAAGTATTCAACTCTCTCCCCGCCAGCAGGAGGCCATTCATCCGCCGAACGCCACTCATTCGCGCCCATCAGGAACAGGCGCCCCGGTGGCGTATCCATCATTCCGTTATCGATACCCTTGAGCCAATAGTCGAATCACTCCACCAACAGATCACCATGCGGCACTTCAGCTTCGGGGCCGAAGTCGATCTCAGGCCACTTCCGAATGTTGATGGTGCTGTGTGGCCATGGCCCAATAATCAGTCGCTGATTAGCTCGCGTGGCCTCTGACTCGCCGTTCGCCTGCATGCCGGCGAACATCTTCGCCGCGCCAGCCAGTCGGTCGTACCAGCCAGTGCGATGGAACACGGGTACATCGATCTCCGGGAATCGGCTATCGAATGCCCACACATCGCGCTGGTGGTTCGCCAGCCACTCCTTGAAATAATCACCCAGACCGCCCAGCGCCTCTTCCGGCAGGTCTTTGAACGGCAGGAACCACAGCCACTTGTCGCGATTCACTGAGTCGTGAAGCATCTCCCACCAATCCTGGGTGTTTGGGCCTTCTGGCGTTTCCAGCCACTTCTGGGTATCTATAGCGAGCATCCCGAATACCAGCCCCATCACCCGCCCGGTACGCAGAACTCCACCGACTTCAAGGTCAGACATCCGAGGTCCCATTCCTCCAGCCCACATAGCCGTCAGATGCGGGGGCTTCGTCGGCGCCAGTGCCCACTGGGTCCACGCCTTGTAGGAGTTCCCAAACGTGCCAATCTTGCCGGTCGACCACGATTGCTCAGCCGCCCACTCGATGGTGTCGTAGCCATCCTCAGCGTCTGTCCAACCGGGCGCAAAAAACGGCACCCAGTCGCCATCGGAAGCCCATCGCCCACGTAGGTCCTGCACCACCACCGCAAACCCGGCCTCAGCCAGACCGACGAATTCCTGGATGCCTGATGCGCCCGATTTGTCGTAAGGAGTCCGGCACACAAGCGTCGCGAACGGCCCGTCCCCTTTTGGCAGATACACATCAGCCCGCAAGTTGACGGCATCGCGCATCGGCGTGGCAACGTTGTACATCACGTCGTGAGAGGGATTCGACACCGTCCGCGACTCGATCAAGATGACATCCCACTATGAATCGGAATTCCGCGGAGACCAAATGCCTGGCATTATTGAGACTCGCTGACTACGCCTTCGGTCGTTCCATCAACACGGTTACGCCCATGTCGCTATATCTGCTGCGCAGGTTGTGTTCGTAGCTGCGAACCACCAGCCGGGTGCCTGTGCCTTCAAGAACCTTCAGCGTGTAGTTAATGCAGTCGTCATCAGTCTGCAGCGGGTGATCAGGATTGGCCTCGCGGTTGAAGCTCAAGTCCGCAGGGCCCCAAGAAAGGCAGTCCACGCCAGGGAGGGCAAGCTGAGTGGCACGCGTAATCGCGTGGAGTGACTCAATCTGCGCCCAGAGCACGCCCGTGTTGTTCCACCACTCCGCGTACTCAAGACGATCCTCACGACCCTGTACGCCGTAGCGTGCAGCGCCACCCCAACTACGCATGCCGAATTGAGCGTAGTAGAAGTAATCGACCGCTTCCTGTGCCGTCTCTACGGTCTCAACCTGTGGCACCTCAATCAATGCAGGCCCAAGATCGAGAAGGTTTCCGATCAGATAGGTGTGACGAGTGTGCTTGATCCTGAGTTGCACCGGAATGCCGACTTCCGCCGCAATGCCACAGAACTCCACCAGTCGCTCTTCATTGAACGGCGAGTGCTGGGTATCCACGGAAACGAAATCGTAGTCGTCAGCACCAAGCATCGTCTCAAGCTGCGACTTCGTCGTCCCTGCGGACGCGATGACACCCAGTATCTGATCGCCTCTGCGAATTCGTTCCTTCAAGTCAGATTCAATCATCGGATATCTCCTGCTTTTTTATCGCCATCTGATTATTCCCATCCGCGAGGACGTGCGTTGGCCCAGTCAGTTGCCTGCTCGAAGGCGTTGCCTACTTTGACGAGCAGCGGCTCATCAAGCGGATGCGCCGCAAACTGAATAGACATCGGCAATCCATCGGATAGTCCGCACGGCGTGTTCAACGTTGGAAGGCCCGCGTAGTCATAGGGCGCCGTAAATCGAGACGACCATGGATCACGGTCATCTGGTATCGGGCCCCACATCGACTCGGGAGTCACGGCCGGAGCAGTAGTTGGAAATCCAGGGAAGGCAAGAACATCTACTCCGCCCATCGTGCTCCGGAGATCGCCATTGCAGGCATTTCGCAACTCGAGTGCCGCCGCGTAGTCAGCTGCGGTGTGGTTATATCCGTTTTCCAGCCACTCCCTGAACCAGGGTCCGTAATCGTCCGCCCTAGAGGGGTATGTCGCCCGATGGGCGTTGTACGCCTCGCTCGAGCAAATAACAGCCCACGCGTTTAGATACTCCCGCAATCGATGAGTGACCGTCACCTCAACTATCTCAGCGCCATGGCCTTCGAGAACCTTCACGCCAGCGCCCACCGCGGCGGCATAGTCCGATGTCATATCAACCGACGCGTACTCCACATCCCAGCCAATGCGCAGCCCCGTCAGATCGGTCTCAAGTTCACTAGTCATGTCTGGTACGGGCTCCGTACGCGATGTTGGATCATTCGCATCCCGACCAGCAATCGCTTGCAACATAATTCCCGCGTCAACTGAGCTACGCGTAAGCGGCCCAACGTGATCCAGTGACGCCGCAAGATCCATCACGCCGTATCTGCTCACTCGGCCCCAGGTTGGCTTTAGTCCCACAGTTCCACATACCGCGGCCGGACCTCTAATTGATCCCCCGGTATCGCTACCAAGAGTCCCAAAGGCCAAACCTGCTGATGTTGCTGCCCCTGACCCGCTGGACGACGCGCCGGGAGAGTGACCGGGCCTCCACGGGTTCTCCGGGTACTGTAACGCCGGGTTGTAGCCGGCCATCGCACCCTCTGTCATATTGAGTTTGCCCAGATTTATCGCCCCGGCTGCATTAAGCCGCTCCACTACCGTTGAATCGTGATCCGGCACGTTATCCATAAACACGGCCGATCCGCCCATAGTCGCGACACCATCCGTGTTGCAAAGGTCCTTCACCGCTATAGGCACACCGTGAAGCTTCCCGCGATAGTTGCCCGCAGCTATCTCAGACTCCGCCTGCTTCGCCTGATCGATTGCCGAATCGGCCATCACCCGCGCATACGCCCTGATATCGCCATCGATCTTCTCAATGCGATCAAGCATGTGGCGGGTCACTTCAACAGGTGAAATCGCCTTACTCTCAATCATCGGCGCAAGCTCGGAGATCGTCAGGTAGTGCAGATCAGCAGTCATCATCACCATCCAGTGTGCTCAAGAGATGTGTCGCGGGATGGGGATGATACAGGGACATCGATTTGTGCATGAACAGGCCGCGCCCCATCTGCCATGCCGGTCTGAGTACGAGAATACCGACGCAAATCTATCGTTTCCCGCCCTCTAGGTGACCAATATCTGCCATTTTAGCGATACAGAGATCAGGCGTTAGACAACAATAATCCAATTCCTGGCTCCATCAGTATGCCCATTGAAAAAATCATAGCCCTGGGGGCTGGCTCCATCACCGTAATTACGATCATCTGGTTCGCCTACGCCGTCGTGACCAGAACAGTGATTCGTGATTACACATCGGTGGACGTCTATCGCCCTGGACTGGTCGCCGAAGACGGCGATCTCAAGATGACTTTAGATCGGGTTACCTATCAGTCGAAATACAAAGCAGAGCGAATCCGGCCGAGTGCGTCGAACCATGGGGGGAGCATATCTGGGCGCGAAGAAGTGATTATCGATGGCACTCTTCAGAATAGCGGCGATACCAATGTCCTCATGGTTTGGAATGATCCACCCGAGGATTCATCGCCACTGAGTATGTTCTCTGCGATCGATGGGGATGGGATCTCAGTTCAAGAGAGACTTCACGGTTTTAATCCGGGATGCCCTTCAGAGCCTAGGGGTAGACGGTCATCGCTCATTGAAATCAAGCCGAGCCAGAGCGTGGAGTTCACCGTCGTGTTTTGGAACTCCAAAAGTGCCCGCGCTGAGTGGGTCTCGGATCAAGTTCAACTTGGGACACTCCCCAGATTGATATCACCCGCCATCTGGCATGGAGATTGCGGCTCTGCCAAAGATTCTGAGCTTGTATTCCTGGAGTTCCCAGCAACAGCACTTGAGCCTCCAATACCTCACGATCTCTATCCATTCGGTGCCCCTACGTGCGAGTGGATTGGAGATACCAGTCCCAACGGCAGACCATACTGGAATCTAGCTCCTCCGGGAGCCTACGATTCATGCCCTCAGCGGTAGGCTTCGATTCGGTAGCGGCGGGTCTGTGACCCGCTCTTCGGACGCGGCAATCATGATTTGGCTGGACTGGGGGGAACAAAGAGCGGGTCACAGACCCGCCGCTACCGCAAATCTTGTGAGAGTATGGCTATCGCTTCCCAGCGTCCCCGAAAAAGCACAGCCTGCAAAACCCTAGCTGATAGCCTGCGCCTCTAGCGCCTCAGCCGCATCGCGTTCTGCAGCTTCCTTCTTCAGGCGAATCGCCCGACGGCCCCAGTCGGAGCAATCCTCGCAAGTCTCTTCAGAGATAACACCAATGCGCATCAGGATTGCGAAGATCTGGCAGCCCAGGCAGAAACCGAGAAACGCCTCAAGGCCTGCAGCAAAGATGAGCATGCCCAACGCAATGTTGGCAGCTACGGTGTAGCCAAAGCCAAACTCCAGAATCAGCGCTGTAACAGAGAAACCAATTCCCATCGTAGCGGCGAAACGCTTCGGGGGGCCGGGAACCGGCTCGTACGGAAGTTTGAACTTGGTCACCAGCAGCGCCAGCGGACTCAAACGCGGACCAGCGGCGAC
This sequence comes from Dehalococcoidia bacterium, assembly GCA_963579925.1. Classification (GTDB taxonomy): domain Bacteria; phylum Chloroflexota; class Dehalococcoidia; order Lucifugimonadales; family Lucifugimonadaceae; genus UBA1151. The sequence continues at coordinate 25,546 of CAUZJA010000009.1, forward strand.
TCGGGCTATGAACCCATATGCCAGCGGAAAAAGCAGCCACCTGAAGTCGATATCAACCACAGTTGATGCGATCACCAATGTAGCCATCACCACTACACCGAGGGCAACAGCACGCGCTACGTTGCCGTTCATGGGGTGCGGGAATGAGAAAAACGGAGCTTTTGTTTCGGTTGTCATCTGTTAATTGAACTACTCGTGTCAAGAAAAATCCAGTCCAAGCGCCTAGCCCGAACTCGACGACGAACTATATCTGACGTTCAGCTCAGCGCAGCCGACGCTCCGTATCGCGCCTTGTACGCTTCTGGCGTCATACCTGCTATTTCCGCCAACTGCGACACCAACTCTGCGTTATCAAGGTCCTCCGACTCCAGGCGAATCATGTACTCGCGAGCCACTCGGTAAAGCTGAGAATCAACGTCCACTATCCGCACCTTCGGGCGACCATCGGCCTCTCGAAGTTCGTCAAATGGAAGAGCGGTCAGCGTGCGCTGCACCTTGCACACCAGCCCGCCTTTCTTCAGTTCTTCCGATGGCGAATCGTCAAGCAAGAACGTTACGGCCCAGTGGCCCAGCGTTCGGGTGTACTCGATATCGAATGGAATCGGCGAGGCTGATCTGAGCTCATAGCCCATCGTCGCGTCGATGATCTTGAACGACTCGCCTCGATCGGCAAAGCGCTGCTCCACCTGCTTCTTAAGGATGGTTGCCAGTGGAATCTCGCCAAGCCGAATGTGCCCAAACGGATCATGCTCAATCTCCACGCCCGGTATCTCAGCAAGCTGCTCTGGCGGGATGAGCTCGGCGACACCTTCGGCGATCACGGCGATTCCGTCGCTCTGGCCATTTGCCCGTCGCTTGATGATCGCGCCTTCAAGCACGTCGGTTATCTCGGCAAGATCGACCTTAGACTTCCGGAACTCTTCCGGAATCACAGTCACCGTTGCGCCTGAAGAGATACCAATGCCAAGCGCCAGATGTCCGGCGTTTCGCCCCATCACTGTCACGAAGTACCAGCGACCAGTGGCGCGTGAGTCCTCCATCAAGTTGAGGACCAGCCCCGTCCCAACGTGGCGAGCAGTCTCAAAGCCAAAAGTCGGCATATCGCCCGGTAACGGCAGATCGTTATCAATCGTCTTTGGAATATGAGCCACACGGATATCGCCGTCAGAGGCTTTCGCCAACGCCGACGCAGAAGATGCGGTGTCGTCACCACCGATAGAAACCAGATACCCAATGCCCAGCTTCTTCAGCGTCTCAAGAGCAATCTTGACGCCGTCAGGCTCTTTGGTGGGGTTGGTCCGTGAAGTCCGAAGTACCGACCCACCCTGGCTGTGGATTCGGTACACATCGTCTATGCCCAGCGTCCGGGTGAACTCGGTTTCACCCCTCACGAGATGTTCGTAGCCGTCAAAGATGCCAACCACTTCAAGCCCAGAGTTGATCGCTTCAATAACGCAAGCACTAATCGCTCCGTTGATGCCTGGAGCAGGGCCTCCCCCAACGAGGATTCCCAATCGACGATTTTCCGGTGACATTTTTCCCTTCCAGCTGGAGAGATTTGGGCGAGCATCTGCCTGAATTAAAGCGTCCAGCAATTCCAGCCTCGTAGACTTTACGTCAAATCAGCCCAATCACGCGCCCTAACCCGCAATAGCCTTCCATTCAGCGTTCACCGATGCGTCAATCTTCTCCTGATCCACGTCCACGCCAAGCCCCGGGTTCCCAGACAGCTTCAGCTTGTTATCGTGGAAATCAAACGGCTCCTTGAGGAACGAGTTGTAGTTGGGGATCCAGGCGGTGCAGTGCTCCAGGCGATAGAAGTTGGGCACCGTCATCATCACGTTGGCACCCGCCGCAATCTGCAACGGCCCCATGGCGTTGTGCGGGCTGATGGGGACATAGTACGCCTCAGCCATCGTTGCGATCTTCTTGAGCTCGCTGATACCGCCAGTCCAGACCACGTCCGGCATGATGTAGTCGGCCAGGCCGTCTTCCAGCACCGGCACGAAGTCCCAGCGCGTATAGAGGCGCTCGCCAACGCATATCGGTGCGCTAACCTGAGCGCGCACCTGCGCCAGCGCCTTGTAGCTCTCCGGCGGCAGCGGCTCTTCGAACCACGCTATGTTCGACTCCTCATGCAGCGTATTGCCGATGCGAATAGCATTCGGAACGTCGTACATGCCGTGCGCATCGATCAATATCTCAACATCCGGCCCAGCAGCTTCACGAACCGCTGCAACGATGTCGTAGCCCTTCTGTTCCGCCGCGTGCGACAACTTGCCGCCGTTCCAGACGATGCCGTTGCCAAGAAACGGGTCGAGCTTCATCGCGTCGTGGCCTTCAGCGACAGTGCGCGCCGCGTCCCGACCGTACTCTTCCGGCGTTGTGCTTCCGGTAAACCAGCCGTTGGCATACAACCGAACCTCATCACGGAACTTGCCGCCAAGAAGATCGTAAATCGGACGACCCAGCGCCCTGCCCTTGATGTCCCACAACGCAATATCAATCGCACTGGCGACAGCCGTCGGCAGTCCACGACCACCGAGATAGGACCAACGGTCAAATATCTCCCGCCAGATCTTGTCGGTATTGGCCGGGTCCTGACCAATGATGTAGTCCCGAATCTGCAGGATACCAAAGCCCGTCATGAACGAGCCACGATTGGGCCAGTTCGTACACTCGCCCCAGCCGGATATACCTTCGTCCGTGTCCACACGAACAAAGCAGTACTGGTCCGTCATCTCATCGGGCAAACCCGGCAGCCCCGTATCGACAACGTACGGAATAATCGCGGTGATCTTCATTACACCTGTCCCACCCAGTCCGGGTGCAGCGTAGCCATCACCTGGTCCTTGTCGATCTCGTAGCCAAGGCCCGGCTTGCCGTTCAACGTCACGCCGCCATCGTGGAAGTTCATTGGCTCAGTGAGATAGCTCTGGTACGCCGGGATGGCGGCCATGCTGTGCTCAAGCCGGTAGAAGTTAGGGATGGTCATGCAGACATGCGCACCGGCCACCACCTGCAACGGCCCCATGGCGTTATGCGGGCTGACGGGGATGTAGTACGCCTCCGCCATTGTTGCGATCTTCTTCAGTTCGCTGATGCCGCCGGTCCACACCACGTCCGGCATGATGTAATCGGCGAGTCCGTCCTTGAAAATGGGAAGGAAGTCATAGCGAGTAAAGAGACGCTCGCCTACGCATATTCGCGCCGATACCTGTGCCCTCACCTGCGCCAGCGCCTCAAAGCTTTCAGGCGGCACCGGCTCCTCAAACCACTCGATGCGCGACTGCTCATAGAGGTTGTTTGCCAGCCGCACCGCAGTCGGCACGTTGTAGTGGCCGTGGGCGTCAATCAGAATCTCGAACTGCGGTCCTGCGGCCTCTCGAACGGCTCTGATGATGTCGTAGCCGAGTTCCTCGCCTGCCTGCGAAATCTGTCCATCCACGTAGGCCGTGTGGAACGGCTGCATCTCCAGGAACGGATCAAGTTTCAGCGCCTCATGACCTGCAGGGACCACTACGTCTTTGAACGCCTGCGCGTACTGCTCCGGCGTCTCGCAGCCAGCGAACCAGCCGTTGGCGTAGAGACGGACATCATCACGGAATTTGCCGCCCAGCAGGTGATAGACAGGCACCCCAAGCGCCTTCCCCTTGATGTCCCACAGCGCGATATCGATTCCAGAAAGTGCCGACGTTGGCAGTCCTCGCGCGCCCAGATAGCTGTAGCGGCGGTAAACCAGGTGCCAGAGCCGCTCAATATCGGCCGGATCCTCACCGATGAGCACTTCTCGACAGCTATGAACCGCCTGAGCGGTCAGGAAACTCCCGCCGCCAGGGTAGTTCGTAGCCTCACCCCAACCCGTAATCCCCTCGTCCGTCTGGATCTCAACAAACGTCCACTGCCGTGCGCTGGTACTGCCGCCGGACACGTAGTCCGGATCGACGACGTATGCATTAACGCCCGTAATCTTCATAATGCTCTCCAAAATTGGCCTGTGCGATGTGATTCGGAATTCTACGCTTGCGCCTCTGCGAGAATGCAGCAGGTTAGGCACAACGGGAGTGAACGATGAAAATACTGATTACCGGCATCGCAGGAACCGTCGGAACAATCGTGGCGGAGCGGCTATCGGCTGATCACGAAATCAGTGGAATCGACATCCGTAATACCGATCAGTTCGCAACCAGAGTGCTCGACCTCAACGACTACGATGCCATCCGGCCGCGCTTCGACGGCATCGACGTCGTAATCCACCTCGCCGCTGAGCCGGGCCACGGGCGCGAAATCGGCTGGG
>CAUZJA010000010.1:0-28412 GCA_963579925.1 Dehalococcoidia bacterium
TACAATCACTCAGGCTGAGGCAGTGTCGGCCGTAGGTAGTCATTGGCCAGATCTAAGCGGCAGACGAGTCAGAGCCGTAGATGTAAAGCAAAACTGCATGAACTCGAGCGTGGACTCCGTCCTTTAAGTAAGGCCGGAGGTGGCGGTAAATCTCGTTTAGATGCCTGTCTACTGTGCGAGTAGATATCTCAAGCTCACCAGCGATAGCGTCGTTGTTATGACCTTGAGCGATCAGCGCTATCACTTCCAACTGCTTGGGCGTTAGCCCGGTGAGAGATGAGTCGCTTCGAGGCCTTAGCCCAGCGACCACGACCGGGTCGATCATTATCATACCCGCGTGGAACAGCGAATGGCTCTGGCAAGAGCGTCTACATCGCCAACAGACTGCTTGAGAAGGAATGACCAACCGGCGCCTTCTTCAAGAATGATCTCTCTTACGGAGTTGAAATCCTGTCGCCCGGTCAAAACAACAATCCCCAGATCGGGAACGATCAGACGGGCTTCATGCCCAACTTTGATTCCATCGGGATCAGGGCCCAGGTACAGGTCCAGAAGAGCAACGTCCGGACGGTGCTTGCGAACGGCCTCTAATGCGGACTCGCCATCAGACGCACTGGCAACCACTTCAATACCATCCTGACCTGCCAGAACACGCGTGAGCAGGTCACGCATCAGAGCTTCATCTTCAACCACGATTACCCGCGTTGGTTGATCAGCCAAGTCAATTACCTCCGGCACGGTGCCTTCGACGTCGTCTACTCGCTTGCATCAAGGATGGCCATCGTGGCCTTGTCCAGTTGCCGCGATATGATATCTGTTAGCTCTTTAATCTCATCGTCTTCAGTTTTGCGAGATACCAATCTTGCCGCCGCTATTGCTGCGGCAAGTGTGTTTGATAAATCGTGAGCCAATTTGGGATCTATATCCACGTTGGAATCCTTCTTGTCACTTTGAGAAGAACTATGCTCACTGCCAGTGGCACCAGTGGCACCAGTGGCACCAGTGGCACCAGTGGCACCAGTGGCACCCAAATTAGAACTCAATCAACACTCTTTCTCACGCAAAAAAAAGATTCAACAATCGGAATTCTAGCAACTTGACCGATACTGGGTGTACTGGATTGAAATCTGAAATTGGGTTCGTTCGCTGAGGCAGCTACTGCTCTTCAATGGCGCGTTCTACAAACCCTGCATCTGCGAACGCTGCGTCCAATACGGATATAACCGCTCGTAGTTCAGCCTTTGCAGCCTCCGGAACGACGCAGTTATTTGTGGTTGCGCAATTGATGGCATAGTCGTTCTGGATACGATGGAACTCCCGACATGAGTACCGAATCGCAGTCCGAAAATCATCATTCGGAAGTTGGCGAACGTTATCAGGAAAACACGGTCCGAAATGGAAATCCGTCGGATGCCACTTATACGGCTGATCAGCTTCAATCATGACCTCAGCTTTTTGCACCAGCCAAGGCCTCACCCAGGCCCCAGGTGGTGGCGCAAACTGTCGAGCCTGTATTCGCTTGGTTTCTTTGTAGCGCTCTACGCCATTGATCATTATTGGGGTCATGACACCAGCAAGAATCAGGGAAATGACAGCAAACGTGACCCAGAGATCTTTGCCGGATGGGTTGCGCAGACGCTGGCGCATATTTGATGGAAGCATGCTCATGATTATGAATGTAGTACGTACGGGATCGAGTTGCTGGCTCAGAAGTATGCGCCTCTGCCATCGCCAATGGAACGCCGGATGTGGAGTACACATGCCGCATCACGGTGGAGATCGCCCCACTCTTGACATCGCTCACGAATCAGATAGTTTTCTCGCCCACCAGTGATCTCACTCTAACCACCTCATGAAAGGGTCCATTTATGTATCCCAGCGACATTCGCCAGAAGATTGCAAATAACGATCTTCTACTGGGGACGGCGCTATTCTCAACAGAACCGCACGTAGCCGCCGCCATCTACAACGGCACCAATCCTGACTGGGTATGGATTGATGAAGAGCACAGCCCGTTCGGGACTGAGTCGGTCGGAATGATCGCCGTTATGGCTCGCCAGGCTGGAATCGCAGCTGTGATTCGCGTGCCCTGGAACGATCCCGCCTACATCAAGAAGGCGTACGACGTTGGTGCAGTTGGTGTGATGGTGCCTCAGGTAGACAATCCTGAACAGGCAGCTCAGGCGATCGACTACGCCAAGTACCCACCAATTGGCAATCGTGGCATCGCCCCATGGTTCGCCGGCACAATGGGCCTCACACAGGATGATGTGATTGAACACGCCAACAGTGAGACCGTTCTCATCATTCAGATGGAGAGCGTTGAGGCCTACGAAAGAGTTGATGAAACTCTGGCGCTAGAAAACTTCGAAGTTCTACTGGTCGGACCAACAGACCTGTCTGCATCACTGGGAATCCCCGGCCAGATCCACAGCGACAAGGTAGAGCAGATCATGTCCGATGTCGCGACCAAGATGGCAGGCACCGGCAAGGCGCTGGCAACCACATTCGGCGATCCCGAAGACGCTCGACGATGGATCCGTGCCGGATACCGAATGATGAACGTCTCAAGCACGCTGGCGCTGGGCATTCAGGGCACCAGCAAGATCTACGCGGAACTCCGAGAAGAGTTCGATAGCTAACTATAAATACTAGCAATACATAACGCAAAACGAGCCTCGGTAACGAGGCTCATTTTGCGTACAGAGGGTCGGGCCTACTCGGCAGTAACAACCACTCTGGTCGCTTCTGATCCGCCGGTCTTGCCGTGCCATTCCGCCAGTTCGAACGCCGACTGAATCTCGTTCAGCGGAAATGTGTGGGAGACCAGGTCCAGCAACGGGTACTTGTCTTTGGTTCGCACCAACAATTGCAGGCAGGCCTCAATCACCCACGGGTTGTAGTGGGCGAGTCCAATCCAGCGCAGCTGCTTCCCAATAATCGTGCTCGCCGGCATTGATATCTCTTCTTGCACGATATTCCCGATATCAATGTAAGTGCCACCAGTACGCGCCATCTGGATGCCTTCCAGCGTTGCCGACGCGATACCCACAACTTCAATCACGTTATCGGCACCAACACCGCCTGTAAGTTCCTTCACCCGATCGATACGTGCCTCCGCGGTGTCATACTCAGTGAGATCGATTGTGGAAGTGGCGCCGCAACGCATCGCCAGATCGAGCCGGGCCTTCTGGCCATCGATCACAATCACCTGCGACGCACCCGTCTCCGCTGCAATAGCAGTCGCGTAGATGCCAAGTCCGCCCGCACCTTGCACCACAATTGTATCGCCGTCATCAACCTCTGCCAGGTGAATGCCCATCATCACCTGCGCCATTGAGCAGTTCACCGTAGATAGCGCGGCATCGTAGCCGTGAAGTTCCTCAGGAACCTTGTACGACCAGTGATTTGGCTGCAGAAGGAAATACTGGGAGAAGCCACCATCGCAGTAAGGGTAGTCCTCAAAAGAGTTGACCATGTTTGGTCGCGCTCGATAGGCGCATGCGTGCAGCTGATTCTTCTGGCAGTTGATGCATCGCATGCAGGGGAAGAAAAACGGGAAAACAAGCCTGTCGCCCTCAGAAATCGGGCGTCGCAGGGAATCTGTCGTGACCCCTTTGCCCAGACTGTGAACCATGCCGGTGAACTCATGCCCGGGAATCTTCTTCGGCTTCGGAGTGTCAGACGCCATGGAGTTTCTGCGCTGGTGGAGGTCAGATCCGCAGACTGCAGCGCCCGTATTTCGAATCAGTACTGTTCCCGGTTCGACGGAAGGCACTTCGAGTTCTTCGATTTCGAAGATGCCGTCGTTGCCTCCAAGTGTTGCCGCAAGGCCCTTCATCACTTTTCTCCCTGTGTTGAGTTCGTATTTCTGTTTTGCAAAGTTGTGATTCCGGCGAATCTACGCCCGTGATGAGGTCTCGTCCAGTGCCAGATCGCCTCTGAAAAAGTGATGCCGACCGCCCGAGGGGTTTATACTCCCGCGCGTTAGTCAAAAAATCCCGGTAACTCTGCCGGTAACTCTGCCGGTATCTCTGCCGGCATGTTCGGAGGATCAGTAATTTGAAGGTTGCAACCTGGCACGGTGGCACCGAGTTCACGATAGATGACGTTACTGACCCAACACCGGGGCCAGAGGACGTGATCGTAGAAGTTGACGCAGTTGGGGTTTGCGGTACAGACGTTCACATCACAAAAGGCCTGTTCCCATCAAGCCCGCCCAAAGTACTCGGCCACGAGTTTGGCGGGAAAATTGTTGCCGTCGGGACGTCAATTGAGTCATCACGGGTAGGGCAGAACGTGGCCTGCGACATCACATCGCACTGTTTCGAGTGCGCTGAGTGTCTCGATGGCCGATGGAATAGATGCGAACGCTCCAATGATTCATCTGGCGCGTTCGCAGAATTTGCCGTGGTTCCCAGCAGTTCTGCAGTGGAGATACCAGAGAGTCTTGCTCTGGAAAACGCTGCGCTTACTGAGCCAGCGAGTTGCTGCCTCTCCGGTATCGAGATGTGCGGCCTGACCGGCGGGGAGTCCGTGCTGGTCATTGGCGGTGGCGCGATGGGCCTCTTTACGATGGCGTTCGCTAAGCTGGCCGGTGCTGAAACAGTCATCATGTCTGACCCCATCGCAGAACGTCGCGCCATGGCAACACAACTTGGCGCCGACATCGTTCACGACCCCAGTGATTCTGATGTATCTGAGCTGATAGCAGATGTGACCAACGGCAGGGGAGTGCATCTCGCCGCAGAGGCCGTTGGGAGTCCATCGCTGGTTCGATTGGCGCTGGATCAGACGCGACCACGCGGGACTCTGCTTCTCATCGGAGTTAGTCCACGAGGAACCCGCCTCCCAATTGATCTCTACGATTTTCAGTGGCGAGAAACCGTAATCAGGGGCGCATTTGGTAGAGGAACCGCGTATGCTCGTACGCCCACAGCACTGGCGGAACTCAATCTTGATGGATTTATCAGCCACAGACATGGATTAGACGGCGTCGCTGACGCCATCGCCGCAACTGGATCGGGTGTTGGCGTAAAAACGGTAATTCGACCAAACGGTTAAACAACTATTTTGGCTCCGGGATACCCGGTGCCTCAAATGGCTGGCCTCAAAAGGGCTGGCCTAATACGGAACGAAAGGTCAAACAGTTAGATGCTTGAAAGATTTCATGTCCCAGACGATATAGCCGTTCGCGTGCCACAAGAAGACATGCGGGCCAGCGTGGAAGATATCTTCGACAAGATGGGCATGCCTCACGATGATTCCGTGCAGGCCGCTGATGTGTTGCTCTACGCCGACCTTCGAGGGATTGAGTCTCACGGCGTATCAAACATGATGCGGTCGTACGTTGCCGGATTCGGTGCCGGTCGCATGAATCCAACGCCAGAGCCGAAAATCGTCAGAGAAGCCGCAGCCGTCGCAACCATCGACAGTGACAACGGCCACGGCCTGGTGATTGGCCCATACGCCATGAACATGGCGATCGAGCGAGCCAAGAACTACGGCATCGGCTCCATCACCGTGACCAATGGCGCACACTTCGGTGCGGCCGCATACCACGCAGCCATGGCGCTAGAGCACGACATGATTGGTGTGGCAATGACAACCGGAGGCGTCCAGGTGGCCCCAGTTGGGGGCGCCAAGCCGATGGTTGGACTCAACCCCATAGGAATCGCTGCCCCGGGCAAGAACGAGCCACCTTTCATTTTCGATGCGGCCATGAGTTCTGTAGCGGGCAATAAGATCCAACTCGCCAAGCGCCTGGGTGTGAATGTGATGCCGGGCTGGATTACCGAGGCAGATGGCACTCCAATCATGGAAGATTCGCCAATTCCTGACGGCTACATGATGCTGCCAACTGGCGGCACCCGTGAGATCGGCGCACACAAGGGATACTCGCTGGCCGTGATGGCGGAGATCCTGTGCAGCGTTCTGGGCGGTGGCGGAGCAGGACCATTCCGCAGAGGTGGCGCATCGCACCACTTCGTCGCTTACAACATTGATGCCTTCTGCGATGTGGACCAGTTCAAGGAGGACATGGATGAGTACATGCGTGCCCTCCAGGACACGCCCACAGCGCCCGGAAACGACCGGGTCGTGTACGCAGGCCTTCCAGAGCACGAGGAAGAGCCAGAGCGCCGTGAGAAAGGCATCCCCTACCACCCAGAAGTAATCGAATGGTTCAAGGGAATCCTCGGTGAGCTTGGCCTCCCCGATCGGTTCGCATAATCACACAAAGCTGAACAACAAATGGCTGACTCAACCGAGTCGGCCATTTGCATTAATCCCCTCTTCCCCCGTGAGAGCGGGCTGTTCATCTTCCGCCGCCCGCGGCCAGTGCCTGCATGGCAGATGCCCTCCTCGGGAGAGGGCTAGGGAGAGGGGCCTGTTCATCTTCCGCCGCACGCGGCCCTTGCCCGTGCGGCAGGCACCTCTGACATGACAGCCTTCCCAACTCCCCACATTCACCCGATAATAAGAACGCAAGTTCTGATACGCACTGCCACCACGCTGATCGGTAGCAGTAGATCAGCTATCAGAACACCACATGGCTACAAACCACCTATCTCATCCAGCCTGCCGGAGGCGATAACCGCAAAAAACAAATAACAGCAAAGGCCCGGAGCGACCGCAACACAGCACCACTCTCAGTCCCCCGATCGATGTCAGGATCAATCGGAGTCGGAGCGAAGTCACCGCTGTGTGATCGGACGGGCCCGGTCGAATCGGAAAGCATCCCGCTGAAGCGCTTCGCAAAGTGGGATGGACCACAAGCCGGACACTACTCATCAATGGGGAAGAATTATCGAGTCGGACCAACCAGGACCGTCTGAAAGTCAACCTATGCACCTTCACCGGATGGCGGACGGGAGACCAAAGACACCTGCAAGGACCGGTCTTCTCTGATCGACCTCGATGGGCGTGCCTACAAGGGGCTTGTCCGTTGGCACAGCCTGGGGACAAGCACTGGCAACTGGTTGAAACCTGACCTCCAAATCCACTCTGATAGCGACCAAAACAGAACCCTCACAACGTCAGAAAAGTAAAGTCACGTCCCTCGGCCTCTCCCGTAGGGGCAACCCCCCGTGGTTGCCCGGCCCGTAGCGGCACATGGCATGTGCCCGGCTGCAAGGGCAACCCCCTGTGGGGGCCCGTTCCCCGGATGCCGAAATAGGACGCTGACGAGCGTGAGGTGCAATCCCGAACTATCGGGACCAGAGCAACAGGCGTGCTGACATCCGGCAATCCCGAAGCAAATCCGGAACGTCCGCCCGCTGCCCATCGGAAGGGCAATTCATTCGATGCTGAAAAAGCAGTGCACCCGCAGCGTAACGCGGCAAGAACAAACGACTGAACTTCCGAACCGTGCACGCGGAAGTCGTCCCGGCAGACTGGTATAAAAATTCTTCAAACGGAATCACGATCCCACCACCAATTCAACGCGCCATATTTCGGAAAATCATGAAGTGCCAACCACCAGAGTTCCGAACTTGCCTTAACGCAAATGCCCGACTTAATTGAGTCGGGCATTTGCTTATCTAAAAATCAGGACGTGTCTGGTGGAGCGTTGGGGTCGTGCTCCGTGTACTCATACTTGTTGAGTCCAGGCAGGAACTGCCAGATAGCCATCACGACTATGATCGATAGCACTCCACCGAGAACCATCGTATCGCCAGCACCAATCACGCTAGACATGAAGCCAACTTCCATCTGACCGATGTTGTTGGCGCCCATGGCGCTGAATGAGTGTGCGCTGCTTGCTCGTCCCAACAACTTGTCGGGTGTGGTGAGCTGCACAACTGTCTGTCGCATGACCATGCCCACAGCATCAGTGGAGCCCAGGAGCCCAACTATCACAAGCCCGATCCAGAACTCTCGATTCAGGCCAAACGCAAGCAACAAGAATGAGTAAGCCAGCGTGGCGATGAGGACGATTTGGCCTTTTCGTTTCCACGAAGCGGTCCTGATCACGACGAACGTTCCCACCACACCACCAATGGAGTTTGCGGCGTTGAGCGCACCAACTCCGGCAGCGCCAAGGCCGTAGAGCTGGTCCGCAAATATGGGGAACAACATTCGGTAGAAGCTGAAGATAGTTACGCCGATATCCATGAGGTAAAGCGCTGGCAAAATCTTGTGCGTCATCACGAAGCGCCAGCCCTCCTTGATGTCGCCAACAGTGGTCTTGCGCGAACCACCATCTGGCTTGCCTGACACCCGGATCATCAACGGCGCAAACATGCTGATACCGGCGGCACCTGTGGCCACCGCAAATGCCGCGGTCGGTCCAAATACCTCGAACATCAGAGCAAAGAGCAGCGGTGCCGCGATTCCGGCAACCTGGAACGTTGCTGTGTTGGTACTGACGGCGTGAGCGATATGTGACCTTGGAACTACCCGCGAAACCATCGCCGATCGGGCGGGGTTGCCCAGCATATTGACGATTCCAGATAGCCCTGTCACAGCAAATATGTGCCAGGGAGCAAGACCATCCGACGCGGCAAGAAACGTAAGGGCTCCCAGCATCGCAAATGCAAATACCTGGGTGTACGTCATCAAGCGTTTGCGATCGGTGTTATCAGCCAGGGCTCCACCGTAGAGAACCATCGGCATCTGGATTAGCTGGACTGCACCAAGGAGTCCAAGCTGCGCTGCCGACCCGGTCTCTTCGTACAGCCACTGGGCAGATACAAGTACGCGCATCTGCATGGTGATCATCGCAGTGACATTCGACATCCACAGCATTGTGAAGTCGCGATACGCAAATGCCGCCCACGCCTGCATCTTCACCGCAGAAGATGCATCGTCGTTCTGACCGTCAGCGGACTCAGACTCGGTGCCTGAATTTGACGGCATTAGCGATGGCCCGCGGTGTGGGCAAATATGTGACTCGTTTGAAGCACTGACGGATAGTACGCCCGAAAATTATGTGAGGCAATCACTCGAACGTCGAGTTTGAAACGTTTCCCACTCGATATGATCTTGACCGTCCTGAGTCATCGGCGCATCATCAGGCCCAGAAAATCACCAGGAAATCAATCTTCGGCAATTGCTGAAACGGAGCGTTACTCATGAAAGTCCTGGTTACTGGCGGCTCTGGAATCGTTGGCCACTACGTCATAGACGAGCTGTATCGAAGCGGGCATGAGGTGATCAACGCTGACGTGATCAGGATGAGCAGCAATCTGACGCATAGCGGCACAGTTGGCACTGCAAGTGCAGATCCTGCTCTGGAGATGCGCAAAGGCTGGCCCCGAATGCCAACGTTCTTTGAAGTTGACGTGTCGGACTACGGTCAGGTGATCTCAGCCATGGGCGGATGCGATACCGTGATCGCTCTTGGTGCCCGGCCTAGCGCCGGGAACTACACAGAAGAAGATGTTTTCCGAACGAACACCACTGCAATGTGGAACGTCTGTCGAGCCGCCGAACAACTGGGCATCGATAGCGTGGTGCTTGGATCTTCCTACAACTCAATTGGGGCAATGGGAACGGCCGCACGTTGGAAAAAAAATGAGGTCAAGCCTCCCGACTATTTCCCCATAGATGATGTGCAGGGAACACGAGCTGAGGATCCCTACAGCGTCGCCAAGTGGCTGGGTGAGCACACGGCTGACGCATTCGCTCGTCGTAACCCAAACATGCGAATCGTGAGCGCCCGGTTCAACGGCATGTGGGATGACGGCACATTCAAGAAGCTGGCAGCCAGCCCGATTACTGATCCGTGGGAGCGCTGCCAGGGATTCTGGACGTATCTGCACATCGCCGACGCAGCGCTCGCATGCCGGATGGCAATTGAGTCGTCGGGGTGGGCAGGGCACGAACGGGCGTTCCTACACGCAGATGACACCATGATCGACATCCCAACCATGGAGGCGATCAAGACCGTCTATCCAGACGTGCCTCTGCGCAAAGAGTTTGAGGGTAATGAGCCGCCAATACTCAACTCAGTGGCGAAAGACGTGTTCGGCTGGAAGCCTCGCTACTCATGGCGAGACGAGCAGTTCCAGCCGTAGCCACGACTTCAGCTTGTGATCAGGGCGCGATGGCGACAAACATTGCACCGGCAACAATCACCATGCCGCCAATGACTCGTCCGCGCCCAAATCGTTCGCCAAGGAACACCGAGCCCATAATTACCCCGATTACGATTCCGAACTCACGGAACGGTCCAACGTAGCTAACCCGCGCTATCTCGAACGCCGTGAGGACCAGACCATAGGCGGTGAACTGGAGCAGGCCTCCGGCAATTGCCGACCGCCGGTGCATCGCCCACTCTTGAACGAAGTCTGCCCGCGTAAATCGCCGAATCAGCACCGGCAGTATCCCAATCGTTGCCGATGTAGTCAGCAGATACATGTACAGGAACGGCGTAGTGTGTTCCACGCCTTGCTTGTCTACGATTGAGTAGAGCCCAATCAACACTCCGGTAGCCACTGCGTAAATAATTCCGCGGTCGCGCAGGAGTGTCATCGGATCGCTCAACATCGACTTGAATCGTCCCCACCAGGTGATCAGGAAAATTCCAGTGAATATGGTGAATACACCAATCCAGACCAGCGGCGATATCTCCTCGTTCAACACCACCAACCCCAACGCCGGAATCAGCATCAGGCCAAGGCCGCGTGCGATCGGGTAGACCAGTGAGAGATCGGTGCTGGCGTATGCGCGACTGAGGGTGATGAAGTAGACGACATGCAGCAGCCACGTCGCCAGGATGAATATCCACCCCTCTGGTTCCGGCGGATTGACGATGAACAGCACTATTGCGACCGGCGCCAGCAGGATGTTGGCTGTTACGGCCATCAACCACGTAAAAATCTCAGGCGTTGTGCAGCGCTTGGTGAAGAAGTTCCAGGAGGCGTGCGCGAAGGCGGAGAAGATTACGAGGACTAGTGCTGTGGTGCCCAATTGAGCCTAGTGCGCTCTCAATGCCGGGAAGAGCCGGAGATGACCGAAGCTATTGAGAAGCTCTGGCGGTGGCCTCGAGAACCCAACCGACTCGCAGCTCGACTTCCCCATCGGACCACGGCTTGCTGATGAAATCACGTGCGCTAAGGTTGCGCGCAGTACTCAGATCTTCAGGACGTCCCTTTGCGGTGACCATCAACACTGGGATATCCCGATGGTTAGGGTTTTCCTTCATGTTCCGGAGTGCCTGGAAGCCGTCCACCCGTGGCATTGCAACATCAAGCAAGACCAGATCGGGCGAGTGCTCATCAATCATGCCCGGGACTTCAGCGCCATCCGCGACTTCAACTACATCAT
Organism: Dehalococcoidia bacterium; assembly: GCA_963579925.1. Lineage (GTDB taxonomy): Bacteria > Chloroflexota > Dehalococcoidia > Lucifugimonadales > Lucifugimonadaceae > UBA1151. Next base: position 11,272 of record CAUZJA010000010.1, read on the forward strand.
AGCCAGCATCTTCAAGAATGGTGGCCAGAGCCAGCCGAACATCCTCACTATCGTCCACCAACAGGATTCGAGCCATTAGTTCTTTGTGATTCTCCACGATTACGGCATGCAACAGTTAATCCATCTGCCGCTCACGACATTCTACTTATGAAGTCCTTCAGTGCGCACGGAATTGGTTACAACACAGTAACGTCGCGGCAATTATTGGGTTACCGTCAGCTCAAGCCTTACGCACTGACACCCAGAAATCGAGTAAAAGCAGATGCACTATCAGAACGAACGCACGTCCGGATGCCGGATCTCAGATGCCTGGACGTACCGCGGTCTCAAGACGGTCATTATCGAGAACGAATCCATCAGGGTTACGGTTCTTGCTGACAAAGGCGCTGACATCTATGAGTTCATCCACAAGCCCACTGACACAGATTTCATGTGGCGCACTCCATGGGGCGTGAGAGATCCGCAAAAGTTCATCCCCACCACTGGTTGGCCGGAGGGCATCTGGCACGATGTTTACGAGGGGGGCTGGCAGACGCTGGCTCCCACAGGTGGCTCGCCCATGAACTACGCAGGTGCTGAAATCGGTCAGCACTCCGAGGCAACCACGATGCCGTGGGACGTACAGATCCTCGAAGACACCCCGGACAGGGTCAGCGCGAAGTTCTGGGTTCGCACCTACCGGACACCGTTCTACATTGAGAAAACACTCACCATAAATGCCGGAGAGTCCGTTCTCCACGTTGAGGAGTCGATAGTCAACGAGGCCGAAGAGTCATCGGACGCCGTCTGGGGACAGCACATCGCGCTTGGCGCACCGTTCCTGTCTGACACGTGCCGGCTGGACATCGCAGGCGGCGACTACTGGGTGCCCGGTGAGGGAGAAGAGGCCACTCGCAGACTCAAATCAGGCGAGATGGGCTCTTGGCCAACGGCGATTGGCTCTGATGGCAGCGAAGTTGACCTGCATGACATTCCGGCGAAGTCTGCTCGGGTGCAAGACTATATGGCGTTCACAGACCTGTCTGAGGGCTGGTACGCCATCACTAATACTGATCGACGCGTCGGATTCGCGTTCCAGTTCCCGACAGACGTCTACAAGTACCTCTGGTACTGGCAGGTGTTTGGCGGCGGAAGCGGATATCCGTGGTACAACCGCACCTACAACGTGGGGCTTGAGCCGTTCACCAGCCTGGCAAACGGGATTCCTCATCCGGGATCGGATGAGCCAACCTCCATCAAACTGGCAGCCGGGGAACGGCGAACTATCTCGATGAGGGCAATCGCCTACGTACCGCCGAGAGATTTTCAGGGTGTGAAAACCGTCGGCGACGCTGGTGACGTTGAGTTCGAAGCCAACTAGGCCCCCAAATAGGACCCAATGAAGTCCTCGCCCTAGCCTTCGGCCAGCATTCCACGATCCGTCTCGTGGGCGTTGATCCAGTCCCAGTCCAGCTGCACGCCAATGCCGGGGCCTTCAGGGGCGAACACGTTGCCATCGGAGTCGATGCCGTCCAGATCATCGTTGTAGCCGTCGCCGTACACGGGCGCTTTGGTGGACTTCACGAGCGGGTGGATAAGTCCAAGCTCATAGAAGTTGGTGTTTCGGATGGATGACATGATGTGGCGATGAACTGGCCCTGGGCCATGAGTTTCAACGTCTAGGCCAAAACCTTCTGAAGCAGCTGCAATCTTCATCGTCCCAGTGATGCCGCCATCTTCGTGCGCTCCGGCGCGAACGTAGTCTGTGGCATCAGCAACGATGAAGTTTACGTGCTGTTCCAGCAGGCGAATGTGCTCTGTTTGCAGAATCGGAGTCGTGATCATTTCGCGAAGCTTGCGGTGTGCAAATGTCGATACACCGCCGTCCTTATATGAGTCCTCGTACCAGAAGAATCCAGCCTCATCGCACGCCCGCCCAACCGCCAGCGCCTGCCCGAAGTTCTCGTACTCGCATGCTGGATCGATAAGCAGGTTCATGCGGTCACCTACCTGCTTTCCCATGTTTAGAACGTTATCTATCTCACGCTGAATGTTGGTAGCAGCGAGCCCCCAGCCGTGGATCTTGAACGACTTGTAGCCCATCTCGTAGCACTGCTCTGCAAACTCCGAGAACTGCTCAGGAGTGGACAGGCCACCGTTCTCATCACCGTGCAGCGTGGACGCGTACGCAGGAAGCGGCTTTCGTGTGCCGCCAAGGAGCTTGTAGAGCGGCGCATCGAACAGCTTTCCTGCAATGTCCCAGAGACAGATGTCGATCGGACCAAGGCCCGTCATGTCCCAGTGACGCATTCCTCGTTTCAGATCCTGGTAGATCTTTTCGCGCTCAAGAACGTCTTTGCCAATCAGGTACTCAGCAACATGCTTTATCTGAGCGAGGGCAGGACCCCGAACGCCTGGATACTCTCCAGTGATTCCCTGATCGGTATGAATCAAGAGAATACTGTCTCCAGAAGGCAGCGAGTTACCTTTCTCGTAGACCATGTTGAAGGTGTTGTAGTCCTTGCCAACATTCTCAAGCTGGTGCTCAAAAGAGACGACTTCGACTTTGGTGATTTTTGGGCTGACGATCATGCGGGAATGCTCTCCGGTAAGGCTGCTGCAGGGACTAGTTGCGTTGCTGGCATTGCGAGCACCGCGGGGCAGGATTCTACATGCGCGGACGGGCCCATGAACAACCTGAGATATCAGGTTGCCGCTTCAGGGCCCTCGTGCCAGAATGGCGGCCCTTCAACTGGTGATTGGCTACTGGACTCGGGTGACGCCCCGGAGATACGCATTAATCGTGAAAGCTCTCGTCTACTACGGCAACAAAGACATTCGACTGGAAACCGACTGGCCTGAGCCGGTAGCAGGTCCCGGTCGAGTCAAACTCAAGATGATGAGCGCCAGCATCTGCGCCACTGACATTGAAGAGTGGCAGCACGGACCCCTATGGGTCGCACACGAAGCGCCAAACCCGCTCTCTGGCCGACAGGTGCCGCTGATCCTTGGACACGAGGCAGCGGGTGTCGTTGAGGAGATTGGCGAGGGCGTCACCGGCGTAAAAGTAGGGCAGCGCGTTGCAGTTGAGAACGTGGAGACGTGTGGCGTCTGCTTCTGGTGCAAGCGCGGTGAGTCCGCAGTATGTCCGTCGATGGCCGTATTCGGGCTATCTGCTGATGGTGGGCTTGCTGAGTACGCAAGCTGGCGCGGCGATCAACTGATCCCGCTTCCGGATTCGATCTCTGACAGCGAAGCATCACTTGGCGAACCGACACAAGTAGCGGTTCATGCGGTGCGTCGTTCTGGAATCAAGCCGGGTGACACTGCCGCCATCGTTGGTTGCGGGGCCGTGGGGCTGCTGACACTACAGATGGCGAAAGCCGCGGGAGTGAAAGTCATCGCCATCGACCAGCGCGCGAGCTCGCTTGAGCTTGCGGAAAAGCTGGGAGCTGACCAAGTATTGAACCGAGCGACTGATGATGTTGAGTCGGCTCTTATACAGTCCACCGACGGAGTCGGGCCAGATTTCACGTTTGAGACGGCCGGAGCCGCGCAAACGCCCGTCGATGCGATCAACTGGACCCGGCGTGGCGGCACAGTTGTGCTGGTGGGAATCTACTCCGCAACACCAAAACTCGACTTCAATCAGATTGTCGGCCTTGAGCGAACAGTCATCGGTTCCGTGGCCGCAAGTCCGGGCGATTATCAGATGGCAATAGACATGATTGCGCGCGGCGTTATTGATGTCAGTTTCATGGTCTCCGATGTCATTCCACTGGACGATGTAATCGAGCGTGGATTTGAGCGAATGATCCAGCCAGACAAAGATGTGTTCAGAATCGTCGTTCAACCTTGATAAGTCGAAAATAAGTTCATATAGGCGCTATTGATCGTCAAAGCTGAACGCAAAAGTAATCCGAAGATACAAACCAGATAAGGATCGATGAATGCACTACCAACAGGAGCGGACAAACGGCTGCAGGGTCTCTGACTCATGGACCTATCGCGGCCTGAAAACAGTGGTTCTGGAGAACGAACTTGTTCGCGTGACAGTCCTGGCAGACAAGGGTGCTGACATCTACTCATTTGTGCACAAAGCAAGTGACACAGACTTCCTCTGGCGCTCTCCATGGGGCGTCCGGTCTCCCGATAAGTTCCTGAGCACCACCGGCTCCTCGGAAGCAGTGTGGCTTGACGTCTACGAGGGCGGCTGGCAGACGGTAGTGCCGCATGGCGGCTACCCGTCCAACGTCACAGGGGCCGATCTGGGACTGCACGCTGAGTTGAATACCATGCCGTGGGACGCTCAGATCGTCGAAGACACGCCAGAGCGAGTGTCAGCAAAGTTCTGGGCAAGAGGCGCACGTACGCCGTTCTTCGCGGAGAAGACGCTCAGCCTCGAAGCGGGTTCAGCAACGCTCGCTATTGAAGAGTCAGTAACCAATGAGGGCGAAGAGCCCGCTCCCTGCGTCTGGCTTGAGCACATCGCAATTGGCGAGCCGTTCCTTTCGGAAGCCTGCCGACTGGACGTTCCTGCCTCAACGATCATGAATCACGGCGAGCTGGTTGAAGAAAATTCGCAACTCAAGCCCGGCTTTGAAGGGCCATGGCCATATTCAGAAGGCATGAGCGGCGAGCAGATTGATTTCCGAACATTCCCCGGAAAAGATACACACGCGGTGGATATGGCTTACATGAGTGGCCAGGAAAACGGCTGGTACGCGGTGACGAATGAGTCCACCAACGTGGGGTTCGCTCTTAGATACCCAACCGATGTGTTCAAGTACCTCTGGTACTGGCGATCGTTCGGAGCATACGGATATCCCTGGTATGGCCGAACCTACAACGTTGGACTCGAACCATGCTCCAGCATCGACAACGGCGGCATGGCAGCTTCACTGGAGAACGGCACTGCGATGCAATTCGCCGCAGGGGAAACCATTAGCGCTACGATAAAGGCCACGGCCTTTGACGGCGCAGGTGAAGTCACCGACGTTGATGAGCAGGGTAGGGTGATTCACTAACCGTTTCTGTACGATTCATTAAGTCTCTGACACATTTGCAATCTGACCACGCAGCTAGAAAGCGTCTGGTAACCACATGAGAATTATTGATACCCACTGCCACGCTGGCCGAAACTGGTTCGAGCCCATTGAGACGCTGGTTCACGAGATGGATTCGAACCATGTTGGTGAGGCTGTGCTGATTCAGCACGGTGGCACCTACAATAACGACTATCTTTTTGATTCCGGGAGCACGCATGAGAAACGATTCAAAGTTGTCGTCATGCTTGATCCTGATGATGATGACCAGCCCGGCACTTTGACGAAACTGGCGGAGCAAGGTGCAGCCGGAGTTCGTATCTACCCGGACCAGCGTTCCAGGACCGGTGATCCGCTGGCGACGTGGAAGAGGGCGGGCGAACTTGGGCTTGTTGTGAGTTGCCTTGGTGATGTCACAAGGTTCGCCACCAGCGACTTTAGAGCGCTGGTTGAAGAGTGCAGCGATACAGCAGTTGTCATTGAGCACCTTGCCGGCGCCCGCAAGAGCTTTGAGCCGCCATATGCAGAATTCACTACGGCCCTAGCGTTGTCTGATTTGCCGAACACCACGATCAAAGTTCCCGGATTGGGAGAATTTTCCGGACGTCCACCCCGGTTGGAGCCAGACTTCGACTTCGAGAGCGTCCCTCCGTTGATTGAGATGGCGCTTGAGGCGTTTGGAGCCAACCGGATGATGTGGGGATCTGACTTCCCGCCTGTTGCCGGAAGAGAAGGCTACCGAAACGCACTTCAAGGGGTTCAGACGCATCCTGCATGGAAGGACAGAGCAGAAGTAGAGATGGTCATGGGCGGCACCGCCGCCAGAGTCTGGGGCTTCGACGCCTGATGAGTCGAAAGAGCGAAGAGAAACGCAGCAGGACGCTTGGGACTCGTATGGTTGGGGTCGCCGGATTCAATCGCGCCTATTACGAAGATATTGACGGTGACGATTTTGCCGACTATCAGGCGCAGCAGATTGTTCTGATTGCAGCGATATCCGTTTTGGTTGGATTTGTGGCTGCGGCGGGGCCAATTGTAGCGTTTAGCGCGATTATCGTCGTGGGCGGCCGCTGGTGGGTCATCTCGTCAATGATCGCTCGCAAGGGAGTGGAACTCTTCCCTGAGCGACCAGATGACATCACCCGAAAACGCGTGATGCGCCTGGTTGGATACTCCACGGGGCCGTTGTTTTTCGCCTTGCTATCTTCGATTCCTGATTTTGGAATTGGACCAATAATCTGGATATTTCTCAACGTGTGGTCACTCGCGGCGTTGGCGATGGGTATGCGGGTCATTCTTGGAGAAGTACCAGCCCGAGAGCTGACCAACATCTTCCTTGTCGCCGGTGTGCCGCAACTGCTGATCCTGATTGCTGCTCTGTCGGTCAGCTTCTGGGTGTAGCTCCGGCTTAACTCTTAGCCCTCAGCCCAGAACGATACGCCCACCAATCCGGGACCGGTGTGCGCGCCCATGAACGGCGCGAACTGCGTGAAGTAGAGATCGGCAACGTTGAAATCGTTCTGGATGCGGTCGCGCAGTCCAGCAGCTTCATCGGGAGCATCTGCGTGCATCACGGCGAAGTGAGTGGGTAGCGCTCCAGCGGCTCGTGCAACCTCAGTCAGCATACGATCCATCGCCTTCACCCTTGATCGTGGACGGGCCACGTTGATGACGCGCCCGCCAGTAAGCTCCATTAGCGGCTTCATCTTCAGGATGCTGTTTGCCCACACAGCGATCCGAGGGACACGACCGCTGCGCCACACGTACTCAAGCGTGTCCAGGTAGGCGAACAGACGTACCTTTTCAGATACCCGCCGAGTGACGGCGAGTACCTCAGCCTGTGATGCGCCGAACCCTGCCTCTCGCGCCGCTGCGATGGCAACAAGCGCTTCGCTACCGGCGGCGGACTTTGAATCGACCACGGTGATGGGGAAATCCGGCATCTCTTCATGAAACATTTCAGCGGCCACCCGCGCAGAATCATAGGAAGCGCTCAAATTGGAGGACAGCGTCACGATTACTACTGACTCCGCCACCTCTGCGCTGGCTTCTATCTTTTCGAGCCAGCGCGCCGGCCGGGGAGCAGACGTCTTCGGCACTTCTTTGGCAGAACGAAGCATCGTGTAGAACTCATCGCCAACCCCATCTGGTCCGTCGTCATAGGTCACGCCCTGAAAAGTGATCTCCATTGGAACGACCATGAGATTGAGAGATGTTGCGACCTTTGTGGGCAGGGCAGTTGCGGAATCAGTGATCACCGCAACCGGTCTTTTTTCCGGCATTTCTCCGTTTGACTCGCCCTCAGGCATTCAAAAATCTCATGATTTGTGTGCAATCTCGTGGTTCTGGGTGTGGCTGTAGGCTCGTTGACCCACATACAATCTAACTGGCGAACATTGTCGCAACCAGTGCTATCCGGGTGTTTACCGGCATTTAGAGAACTTGCAGGTTACCTTTTTGGATTTTGATTCAATAAAGAAACTACCGTTGCTCAAAGATTACGACGCCAGTGAGTGGGTTCAGTTCCACAAGGCGTCAGAAATCTGCAGGGCGGCGCTCTCAGAGCGTGGGTATCAACGCATTGATACTCCGATAATAGAACTCACCGAGTTGTTCTTACGTAAGTCGGGTGGGGAGCTCGCGGCTCAGTTGTACAGCTTCACTGATCCTGGAGGCTACGAAGTCAGCCTGCGCCCGGAATTTACCGCGCCAGTTATCCGACACGTGATTGACGCCGGATTGCTGGGCAAGGCACCGCTCAGGTTTGAATACTCCGGGCCGGTGTTCCGATATCCGTCCGGAGATGAGTTCAACAACGGAATGACCGGATCATTTACTCAGACTGGCGCTGAACTCATTGGTGCCGGTGGATCTGAAGCAGATGGGGAAGTCATCTCAGTAGCGCTTGAAGGCCTACAACTACTCGGGGTCGTCAGGCCATCCATCGCGCTGGGGCACGTAGGCATTATTTGGGATCTCCTGAAGCAAATGGACTTATCTGAGCGGGCGCAACTGTTTTTGATCAACTGCGTTCCAATGCTGGCCGCCGGCGATAGAGAGATGGTGGCCGAAAGGGCCTCACAGATCGGGTTGCTTGAGTCTGGTGAAGTCGTTGCCTCTCGGGCAAATCGCGCAAGTGCGTCTGTAGAACAGATTGACGCAGTTCTGGGTCACTCGCTGGGCTGCTCTTACAGCGGCTCACTGGGACAACGCTCCACAGACGACGTTCTGCAGCGCCTGACCGACAAGATCAGGACGCAGGACTCTCCAGATGCGGTCAATATGGCCATCGATCTGCTGTCAAAGCTTTCGAAGGTGTCTGGCGCGCCCGCCGAATCCATGGCTCAAGGCGGCAAGATAATCAAAGCTGCCGGACTCAACGATGAGAATCTGGGCCTGCTTTCGGACATTGTGACCGCTGCGGGGACTGCTGGCGCCAATGCCTCTGAGATCACTGTTGACCTTGGACTCGCACGGGAAATTTCGTACTACACCGGGGTCGTTTTTGATCTCAAGTCAGGTGACGACGAGATTGTTGGAGGCGGTGGTCGCTACGATGGCCTCATCACCGCGCTGGGTGGAAAACTTGAGACTCCAGCCGCCGGATTTGCCTACAATATGGACAGGGTAATCGCACACTCGGAGACGCTGACCAATGGCTAATTTACGTCTGGCACTACCCTCAGAAGGTGCACTTTACGGCCCCGCCGGAGAGTTTTTGCGTGAGTGCGGGCTCAGTGTCAGCCGCGCCAGTAGCCGCCGATATACCGCAACCATTCCCAGCTTGCCGGGTGTAGACGTGCTGTTTCAGCGCTCATCTGACATCTCCGGGGAAATCGACGGTGGCAGCGCCGATATCGGAATCACCGGATTGGATCGTTTCCTGGAATCGCACCAGGAGGGTGGCGACTCTGTAACCCTCTTTGAGGATCTGGGCTTTGGAAGCGCAAGTCTGGTCATCGCCGTTCCCGACGGCTGGTTGGACGTCACATCGCTGGCAGACCTTGCTGACCTGGCGCTGGAGTTCCGGCAGCGTGGTCAGAATCTCCGCATTGCCACCAAATATCAACGGCTAGTGAGCAGGGCACTACACAAGCAGGGTATCAACTACTTCACGCTGGTCCACGCCAGCGGCGGCCTAGAGGCAGCCCCCGTAATGGGCTACGCCGACCTTATTGCCGATATATCTGCCACCGGCACAACACTGCGCGAAAACGGTCTCAGGCCGCTTATGGATGGCGTGGTCTGTAACTCACAGGCTGCCATCATTGGCAACGCACGACTGCTGGCCGTCGACGAGCAAAAACTGGCCCTAACCCGTGAAATCCTTGAGCGAGTTGAGTCGTTCATGCGCGGGCGAGAGTTCCAGAGAGTCACCGCAAACATCGAAGGTGAATCGAACACGCAAGTTGCTGAGAAAGTGATGGCGAAGCGTGATCTGGCTGGAATTCACGGGCCAACGGTCGCTACCGTGTTCTCGAACGATGGGAAGTCGTGGTTCGGCGTTCAGATGGTCGTGAGGCGCACAGACATGATCAGAGTTGTCGACCACCTGCGTTCTTTGGGTGGATCAGGAATATCTGTTAGTCAGGCCGACTACGTATTTCGCGAGAAGTGCGAATCGTATGAGGCGCTGCTCGGCAAGCTCGCCTACCAGGATGCGCTGCAATGAGACGAATTGAGGGGGTAGCCGCCGGCAGGCAGTTCCTCTCTTCACGGCGCCGTCCTCTGGATTCTGAACTTCCGGAGTCAATACAGGCTTCGGTCAAGAAGATTTTTGGCAAGGACCTCAGCGCGATTGGCGTTGCGGAACAGATCATCGCTGACGTAAAGTCGTCTGGAGATGACGCTCTGCGGCAAGTTTCCCAGCAGATCGATGGTGTTGCACTCGAGTTCATCGAAGTGAGGCGCTGTGATATCGAAAGCGCGATAGACCAGCTGGAGCCGGCCACGGTTGAGGCTCTCAAACTTGCGGCAACGCGCATTGAAGCATTTCAGTCGCAAGGCCGCCCAACCGGCTGGTACGACGATGAGGCCAATCTTGGCGAGCGCGTAACCCCAATCGGCCGCGTTGGCGTGTACGTACCCGCGGGCACAGCGCCGCTTGCGTCCACTGTTCTCATGACAGCTGTACCAGCGAAGGTTGCTGGCGTAGAGAACTTGATCTTGTGTTCGCCTGCCCAGGGTGGAGAGCTACCGCACCCGGCGATTCTGGCGGCAGCGCAGATCGCTGGAGTCGATCGTGTCTTCAAAGTCGGCGGCGCGCAGGCAATCGCCGCGATGGCATACGGCACGGAGACCATTCCTGCTGTTGATCTGATCTGCGGCCCCGGCAACGTATTTGTCACAGCAGCCAAGAAGCTAGTCTTTGGTGACGTTGGGCTAGACGGCATATTCGGTCCAACCGAGACGCTGGTTATTGGTGACGATACGGCGAACGCCGGGTTCTGCGCCGCAGACCTTATCGCGCAGGCCGAACACGACATTCTTGCGACGCCTGTTCTAATTACCACCTCAGCGAAACTCGCTGATGCGGTGGACTTTGCATTGACAACGCAACTGACCGAACGGAGCCGGGCCTCTGTTGCGCAAGCGGCCCTCGACAACAACGGAGCGGCAATCGTCATCTCTACGCCTCAGGAGGCCGTTGAACTGGCGAACTTGATGGCGCCGGAGCACCTGTGCCTAACCGTTGAAAACGATGAGCAGTACCTGCCCGGTATCAACTCCGCTGGCGGCATATTTGTTGGCGACTACTCAGCCGAAGTTCTGGGTGACTACATTGCGGGGCCAAGTCACGTGATGCCGACGTCAGGCACAGCAAGATTTACGTCAGCGCTGAGCGTGCGAACATTCCTCAAGCACACGCCAATTGTCGAGATCGATTCGGGCAAAATGATTGAGATTGGAAGGCACGCCGCTGAGCTGGCTCGGCTAGAAGGACTGGACGGCCACGCAGAGGCGGCTGAAATCCGATTGAGGGAGCTCGTAGGGGAGTAGCGAGAGCCGGACTGACTCATCACATCATGACGAACGCCAAAGATCTATTCAGAAAGCACCTTTCGAACCTCACGATCTACGAGCCCGTGGATCCTGTGGCCGAACTCGCGCGCAAGAACGGGATCGATCCGAAAGACGTTCTCAAGCTAAACGGCAATGAGAACCCCTTTGGCGCGCACCCGGCGGTGAATGACGCTATTTCTGAAGCAGTACTCAATCTGTATCCGGATCCCCACCAGATATCGACGCGTAAGGCGATAGCCGAATACACAGGCGCACCGTTCGAGTGCGTTCTGGCGGGAGCTGGCGCAGACGAGATGATCGATCTGCTGCTCAGGCTATTCGTCGAACCCGGCGAACGGCTGCTGGATTGCGAGCCGACGTTTGGAATGTATTCGCACTGCGCCCGCATCGCCAGTGCCGAAGTGGTCTCTATCCCACGGACTGAAAGCTTTGACGTGGACGTTGACGCCGTTACTCGCGAAGACAACGACCGCACGAAGATTCTGTTCCTCGCATCGCCCAACAACCCAACTGGCAACCAGTTGTCAGAGGCCGACCTCCTGAAGTTGCTGGCGCTCAACATGATCATTGTTGTCGATGAGACGTACTACGAGTTCTCCGGCGAGACGCTGGCACATCTGGTGCCAGAGCACGACAACATGGTCATCCTGCGGTCAATGAGCAAGTGGGCCGGTCTCGCCGGCGTTCGCGTGGGCTATATGATCGCCAGCGCCACAATTATCGATCACCTGATTGAGATCAAGCAGCCATACAACGTCCCGACGCCCGCAGAGGCAGCGCTTCTCACGTCATTGGCCAACGCCGATGATCTGATGAAGAATGTTGTCGTGATCCGGGAGCAGCGCCAAAGACTGGCAGACTTCCTGGACACGCTCCCATCGGTGTCTTACTCGCCATCAACAGCTAATTTCCTGCTCGTGAAGTTCCCGGTGGACGCGAATGAGATGTATGAGCGCCTCGCAAAAAAAGGTATTTTCGTCAGGAAATTCAGCCAGCCGATCCTGAGTCATCATCTTCGATTGACCGTTGGACAGCCCCATGAAACCACCAGACTTATAGAGGCCCTTGCCGCCGCAGTCTGACCGCCGCAACGTCACATTAGGAGTAGCCAAACATGGCTGAACAGCCCCGAATAGCCAGCCTTGAACGAAATACCAGTGAGAGCCAGATATCGGTAACGATCAATCTGGATGGCACCGGCAAGGCAGACATCGAGACAGACAATGGGATGCTAAAGCACATGCTTGACGCATTTGCTCGTCACGGTGCGTTTGATCTGACCGTGAAGGCAGCAGGTGATCACTCCATGGGCTGGCACCACGTGCTGGAAGACACCGGCATCGTGCTTGGCAGGGTTTTGGATGAAGCCCTGGGAGACAAGCGCGGTATCGTCCGAATGGCCAACGCCATCGTCCCGCTGGATGAGGCGCTCTCCCGCGTTGTCATCGACATCAGCGGCAGAGGCTACGGTGTGGTGGACATGGGCACGCCGAAGTACGAAGGCGAGTTCTCGTCGGACGAAGTGCGCCACTTCCTGGAAGCGTTTGCCATCGAGAGCCGCATGGCACTCCACGCAACGGTTCTGGCAGGCAAGAACGACCACCACCGGAGTGAGGCAACGTTCAAAGCACTGGCACGCGCTCTACGGGCCGCTGTGGCCATCGACGACCGCAATCCAAACGCCATACCCAGCACCAAGGGCGTTATCGACTAGGGTGGGGCAGAGGTTCTAGAGGGCCTCTACCTGCACGTTGAACAGCTCGATCACCGGGTTGGCGAGCAGTTGCTTCGCCATTTCCGCGGCTTGGTCTCGCGCCGCTTTTTCCGAATCAGCGCTCAGTTTTACTTCGATGAGTTTGCCAACGCGAGCGCTCTCAACTTCATCGAAACCAAGCGAACCAAGAGCCTGCGCCACCGTGTTTCCCTGGGGATCGTTGACGGTTGGCTTGAGTCGGACTTCTACCCGTGCGAGGAATTCAGGCAACGCTAGAACGAGTTTCCAGGGACATTTTCAGGTGCCCGAGCGAGATATTCATTGATGAACGTTCGAACAGCGGTTTCGTCGAACTCATCCAGGTACTGAACGTGACGCCATGAAGTTAGTGCGATCTTCTTGTCCATATTGGAGTAAGGGGAGATCACGAACTGTGAGAAGCCTCTGGGGGCCATTTCTAGAAGTTGCTGGACCGTGTCATCGCATCCATCCGGGCAGTTGTAGTGGAGGCCGATTCCACCATGTTCAAGATTGTGCACCAGCGCCTCATCGGTGACCTCTTCCTGATAGTTACCCCATCGCACCGGAGCGCCGAAAGGAGATTCCTCGCTCGGTCCGGTTACGGGCCAGTGCCCACCTGACGTCGCGGGGCGGGTGATGTACTCATCATTCGTCGCACCGACCGTGATGTGATCTCGACCCTGGTCAGCCTGAATTTCTACTGGGCCACCAGTGTTCAACGTTGTGCTCACCTGCTGCGCGCTATTGCGACCGGATAGACCTCCAGGCACAAGAAGGCTAATGATGAACGCAGCGGCCAGCAGGCCACCAACGGTGAAGTAGATAGCCCTACGTCGGGCTTTCCTGCGCTCAGAGCGTTGACGGCGTTCAGCCCTGATTTGGCCTTTGGTCATTCCGCGTCGATTTGATGGTCGGGTCGATGCCATGTTTTTCCTGAAGACTCCGGGATTTGCCGCGCGAATACCCGCGGCGAGAATGTGTCTCTAGATTATACGAGTGCTACAACTCGATTGATTGCCCCGTCAGCCGCTCAAGTGCTTGAGAGTAGCGGTCAATGGTCTTTTGCACGATCTCAGGGGGCAGTTCAGGAGCCGGTGGCTCCTTGTCCCATCCCGAATCTGACAGGTAATCCCTGACGAACTGTTTGTCGAAGGCAGAGGGGGAATTGCCGGGGCTGTAATCGTTAATATCCCAGAACCGGCTCGAGTCGGGGGTCAAAACTTCATCGATGAGTGTGAGTTCCCCATCAATAATCCCAAACTCAAATTTGGTGTCAGCCAGGATCATGCCTTTCCCTCGGGCGTAATCGTGCGCCTCGGTGAAGACCTTGATGGACGTCTCTTCCAGTTTGCGAGCCATTTCAGTACCCACCATGTCGATGACTTCCTGCGCCGTCATCGGCTCATCGTGACCAACCTCGGCCTTCGTCGACGGTGTGAACAGGAATTCTGGGAACTGATCAGCCTCAATCATGCCCTCAGGCATCTTGGCGCTGTTCACCGTGCCAGATTTTGTGTACTCAGCCCACGCCGAACCGGTGATGTATGCGCGAACTACACACTCAATATCTATTCGCTCCGCCTTTTTGATCACCATTGAGCGCAATGCGAGCTCATCTGGCAAATCATTCAGCACACCGACGCGTTCGACAGACTTCATTTCCTCTGCATCGTACGCAGGAGCGATCATGTGGTTTGGCATGACGTCTGCAAGCAGATCAAACCAGAATTTGGACATGCGCGTTAGGATCGCGCCCTTGCCAGTGATTGGCGTTGGGATAACCACGTCGAAGGCTGAGATGCGATCTGTAGCGATCATCAGCATTCGTCCATCGCCCAGATCATATGTATCTCTAACCTTGCCGCGATATGTCAGTCCGGGAAGGTTGGTTTCGCTCACAGCATTCATCGGTAAATGATCCTCAATCTGTAGTTAGTTTGTCGCTAATTGTTTGGTCGAGAGACCAAGTTTTTCAAACGTGTGCCCAACGTGCTCAAGGAAGTACGAGTAATCGAATATCTCATTGAGCTGATCTTCTGGAACTGCTGCCCGAACCTGCTCATTCGCTCGTACTAAGTCCCTGAAGTCTCCGCCTTCATCCCACGTTGTCATAGCTGCTTTTTGAACAATCTCATAGGAGGTAGTGCGATCCAAGCCCGACTCAACCAGAGCTAGCATCACCCGTGGTGAGAAAATGAGACCGCGGGTTAACTCCACATTCTCCATCATCCGGTCTGTGTAGAGAGTCATGCCGTCCACAACACCGGTTAGTAGATCCAATATGTAATCCATGCCCAGCGCGCAATCCGGGAGAATCATGCGCTCGGCAGATGAGTGGGATATGTCCCGCTCATGCCAGAGAACAACGTTCTCCAGGGCCGTGACTGAGTTGCCTCTGATCAGCCGAGCCAGTCCGCAGATTCTTTCCGTTAGTTCTGGATTGCGCTTGTGCGGCATTGAAGATGAGCCTGTGCTCACGAATCCCGGCTTGCCAAACGGCTCTTCAAGTTCGCGTATCTCTGTCCGCTGCAAGGAGCGTATCTCTGTTGAGAACTTCTCAAGCGAACCAGCCAGTTGCGCCAGGGCGCTGATCAATGCGGCATGTCGATGCCGGGGCACAATTTGGTTGGAAACCGGGGCAGGGGAGATGCCGAGTTGTCGACAAACGGACTCTTCGATTGCCGGCGGAATGCCCGCGTATGTGCCAACCGGCCCAGATATCTTGCCAACAGAGACAAGATCACGAATGCGCGCCAATCCTGAGCGATGGTCTTCCAGTTCGGAGTACCAGAGCGCCAGTTTCAGGCCGAAGCTCATCGGCTCGGCGTGGACACCGTGCGAACGACCCATGCAGAGCACGCCAATCGTCTCTTCGGCGCGCTTCTTCACAGCAGCCATCAAGCGCTCAACTTCGACTTCGATTAGATCAACCGTCTCCAGAAGCTGGAGACTCAGGGCTGTGTCTTTCACATCGTTGGAAGTGAGCCCGTAGTGGATCCACCGACCAGGCTCGCCAATGCTTGGCGTGACGGCGCGGGTGAATGACACGACATCGTGCTTCGTCTTCTCGAAGTGCTCGTCATATAGCTCTCGAGAGAAGGTTGAGCGCCGTATCTCCGCCATGTCCTCTTCAGAGATGACGCCTTGCTCTGTCCATGCCTGACAGGCCGCGATTTCTACTTTCAGCCACAGGTCGTACATGTGATCTTCAGACCACACTTTGCTCATCTCAGGTCTTGAATATCTGGGTATCAAATTCCCGTTCCAGTTGGCGATTGTTGGGGGTTTCGAGATCGTACATATTCGGCCACATTCTGAAGTCCATCAAATGGGGTGGCCTCGATGCCTTCAGTCACACAGTACGCGAGAAGTCGTGAGCGAGCGAACACGGTATCCGCTGTTTGTGCGGCGCAAGTATCGGCCATCCTGCCATCGCCCACAAAGATCACTTCGTCCTTCTTCTGCAACGCATCCCGCATGGGATAGCACTTGCAGACCGCCCAGTTCTGGTTGCAGCGGGACTCATACGGCGGGTACTCGTATCCCGTGATCATGTCAGAATCTTGATCTGCGGTGATGGATACGGAGATAACAGGCACGTCGCGGTGCCCCGCAGACTCCAATGCTGGCTTGATGTAGATATCTACGCCTGCAGAGGCGACCATCACATCGTGTCCTCCCTCCCGAGCAGCCTCCAGGAGGTCTCCAAGACCATCCCTCATCGGGATCACGTTAGCTGCGAGATTCTTGATATCCGAGACTGCTGCCGTCAGCGCATCGAATTCCTCTTCTTGATACTGCTTGAACGCGGTTGTTCCTGAGTCGAAGCGTTTGCGGATTTCAGTTCGAGTCAAATCAACTCCCAACTCGCGCAAAACGATCTGGGCGCCATTCACTGAAGAAGCCGTTTCATCAAAATCAAGCACTATCAGCATTTTGACTAGGCGTTGTGGAGCTTGTCACGATAGGCGTCGATCTTGGCTTCAACAGCGGTGTCTGTGAGACCGACGATCTGGGCGGCGAGATGTGCGGCATTCATCGCTCCCCAGCTACCAATTGCAACGCAACCAACCGGGATTCCCGGTGGCATCTGGACGATGGCGTGGAGGGAGTCGATTCCGTTCATTTCGCTACTTGGGAGCGGCACGCCAATCACGGGCAACGTTGTGTGGGCGGCCACAGCACCGGGCAGGGCGGCGGCGCCACCTGCGGCGGCGATGATGACCTGGATGCCACGCTCGCGCGCGGACTTCACATACACTGCCAGTGCATCTGGCTTTCGGTGGGCCGATATGACGTTGTACTCATGCGTCAGGCCGTAGTCGTCCAATACGCCGAATACCGGCTCAATGAGAGAT
>CAUZJA010000011.1:0-27930 GCA_963579925.1 Dehalococcoidia bacterium
GTTTGGATGCGATAGTCCCAGAAATGCACACCGCACATGAGGTTGTCGCCGTCTACGTATCCGTCGGCAAGCATCGCCCCTCGATGCAGGCAACGCCCGTACATCACCGAAACGCTGCCTCCGTATCGAATTATGACGAGATCAACGTTTTCGATAAGCGCACCGGTAGGCGTGCGATCTGCGAGGTCATCAAAACGGGCAACAGCAACTTTTTTCACGAACAACTCCAGAATTTGGGGTTCACGAGATGAACTTCTCGTCAAATGAGATGCTCAAATTCTAGACGCGCTGCAACAATGAAGTCGGCGGTGACTGAACAGGTGCCCTTCGACGGGCTCAGGAAACCTATTCAGAAACCGCTCGTTGTGTGATTTCCTAATCGAAGAAGTCGGCGTCCTCCGGGCGGAGGTACTGCTTTGTTGCGTCCACGTCGAAGTGGATGCCGAGGCCGGGGGTGTCCCAGACTTCGATGTGTGAGTCCGTGACGATGGGGTCTGGCAGGCCGACGATGATGTCGTACCACCACGATGGGTTGCCGGTTGGCATTTCGAATGCTATGTAGTTGTCGGGCATGGTTGCTGCAACTTGCACGAGCGCTGCGAGGCCGATGAGTCCGTCGCCTGTGCCGTGTGGTGCCATGAGAATTCCGTGCAGGTCTGCGTACTCTGCAATCCACTTGAGTTCAGCGATTCCGCCAACATCGAAAGGATCAGGCCCAAGCACGTCGACTGCGTGCTGCTCGACCAGTTCCTTGAAGTTGTTGCGGAGGTAGATCTGCTCGCCGGTGTGGATTGGGGTGGACGTGTTTGGGGTGACCTGCAGGAACAATTCTGGCGTGACGTACGGCGTATAGTCGCCGGTCATCGTGTCCTCCATCCACATCAGGTTGAACGGCTCCAGCGCCTGCGCAAGCTTGAGCGTGTCCGGCACCGTGAGGCCGGGGCCGCAGTCGAGCGCGAGGCCGACTTCATCGCCCAGTACCTCTTTCATCGCGATCACTGACTCAATTGTGTTGTTGAGTCCCCGTTCGGTGAGTTTGCCACGGTTCGGGTAGCGGCCTTCGAACTCGTACTGGCCGGTGTTCTCCCGCTCCTGGTACTCGCCGTAGTAGTAGTTCGGAATGTCTCGAGGCATGCGGCTGTGGAACGTGATGCCTTGTTTGATGATGGAGAAGTTTTCCGGCTGGTCCTTCATCCACTGCATGTTTTCAGCGAATGACTCCGGCGAGTAGCTAGTCATATCTTTGCGCTTGTTGCCGTTGTAGATCTGGACGCGATCGCGAATCTTGCCGCCCAGCAGCTTGTGGATGGGTAGTTCGGCGGCTTTACCGGCGATGTCCCACAGTGCAACTTCAATGGCGCTGACTGCGGAGCCCCATGGCTTGAACGCACCCATGCGCCGAATGTTGAGCATCACTCGTTCGACGTTGGTTGGGTCCATGCCGATGATAGCGCCCTTATAGAACTCGATATGCCACTTGAGGTAGTGCTTGGCGGTCTCAGCGCCGCCGATTCCGTCGATACCCTCGTCGGTGATGATTCGAACCACCGGGTTCTGCCCGATGATTGCGACTTTCATATCGGTGATTTTCATTGTTTCGGCTCCGGGGACTGCGCTGTTAACTCTATGTATTGGGGTAGGCGAAATGATGAGCGCGTGGGGGAGGATTAGCAAGTGTTAGCGCGTAGCGTTCTGTACACTCGCCACTACTTGGACGGATGTCTCCGTTCCCGCTGGCGCAACCATTATTTGGAAAACCATACGCAGTGAAAAGCATCAAAGGCGACAGTGAGCAGCCATTCCGACTAATGCTGGACCGCATGATTCCCATGCGGGATGGCGTGGGGTTGTCAGCAGACCTGTATCTGCCAAACGGTGATGGGCCACACGGCGATGGTTCGTTTCCAATGACGCTGTTGCGGACGATCTACGGTAAGCAAGAGCCTCGCTACATCGCCTGGACCCGAGCGTTCATGGAGCGCGGGTACGCTATGGTGCTGCAGGATTGCCGGGATCGGTACGACTCCGATGGCGACTGGGTGCCGTACGTGTGCGAAATTCCGGATGGCTACGATACGCATGAGTGGATTGGCGAGCAGGCTTGGTGTGACGGCAACATAGGTACGTTCGGTCTCTCTTACCCTGGGTTCACGCAGAGCGCGCCTGCCACGCTCAGGAGCAAGTACCTGAAGGGCCTGGTGCCCATTGCGTCGCAGCAGGACAACTACGGTCACCATCGCGTTGACGGTGTGATTGCGCTGGCCACGAGCATGTTTTTCGTAGCTATTCTGCGGAAGTCACTGCAGACAGAAGCCCTCGCTCAGCTCGATCTGAATGCCTTGTTGCGCCAGTTGCCACTGAACACGGTGCTGGAGGAGCTTGGTGACAGTCCGTACTACCGTGACGTCATCGCACATGAGAAGTACGACGATTTCTGGTCGTCGTACAGCCTGCGGGACAAGTACGACGAAGTTGAGGTTCCGAGTTATTTCATCACGGGCTGGTACGACTCGCTGCTGCACGAGACGATCACCGTGTTCAACGGCTGGCAGGCGAATGCTCGCAATGTTGAGGCGCGTGAGAAGACGAAGCTGCTGATTGGTCCGTGGAGCCACCAGGTATCGCCGTGGGGCAAGGCGCAGCTTGGATCAAATGGTGAGTTCGAGGATCGGGCGTTTGGTCCGGACGCGCCCGGTGACGCGGTTGCCGAGCACCTGCGTTGGTACGACACTCGCCTGAAGGGCATCGATAACGGCATGGACGACGAGCCGCCGATCAAGCTCTTCGTGATGGGCGCGAACGAGTGGCGGTTCGAGAACGAGTGGCCGCTGGCTCGTACGCAGTGGACGGATTTCCATATGGGCGCTGATGGCGGATTGAGCGCCGAGGCGTCTGACGCAGAAGGTGCGATCTCCTTCGACTACGACCCCAATGATCCTGTGCCAAGCTGGGGCGCGCAGTATCAGTCGATGGACCTCACTGGCCCTCGAGATAGACGCGTGATGACGTGCTGGTCTTCGAGACTGATGTACTGGAAGAAGGCATCGAAGTAACGGGGCCGATCAAGGCCACAATCTTCGGCTCATCCGACCGCCTGGACACCGATTTCACGGCAGCGCTGATCGACGTCGAGCCAGACGGTAAGGCCATCATCCTCTGCGAAGGCATCTGCCGCGCCCGGTTCCGCAACGGCACAGAAGACCCGCAGATGATGACGCCTGGCGATGTCTATGAACTGGAAATTCGCATGTGGGACACCAGCAACCGCTTCCAACCCGGCCACCGCATCCGCATGGAACTCTCCTCCAGCAACTTCCCTCGCTACGACCGCAATCTCAACTCCGGCGGACCGATTGGATATGAAGGCCCGGAAGCGATTAAGGTTGCGCGCAATACGGTGCCTCTGGGCGGTGTGACGCCGAGTCGGCTGGTATTGCCGGTGGTTCCTGCGGGTTAGGCATTCACGCCGTCCGCTACCATTAGCTGACATGCCTATCCAGATTCCTATCTACCAGGTTGATGCGTTCACGGATCGCGTATTCGCGGGCAACCCTGCCGCAATCTGTCCGCTTGAGGAGTGGTTGCCGGATGAGGTGATGCAATCGATTGCTGCGGAGAACAATCTGTCGGAGACGGCGTTCTTTGTGCGGCGGCCTGATGGTGAGTACGATTTGCGATGGTTCACGCCAACTATTGAGTTCGATATGTGCGGGCACGCTACTTTGGCGTCTGGGCATGTGTTGCTTACGAAGCTGACGCCGGATGAGGAGTTGGTGGCGTTCCACACCCGGAGTGGTCGGCTGACTGTGTTGCGTGATGGTGATCGGCTTGAGATGGATTTTCCTGCGCAGGATGCGCCGCTGAACATCGACCCGGTGCTGCTGGCGGCCGTTGCGAGCGCCCTTGGCAAGACTCCGAATGCGCTGCGGGTTACGCACACGATCATGGCGGTGTTCGATCACCACAGCCAGGTTGCGTCGCTCAAGCCTGACTTTGCGGCGATCAATCAGCTTGATATTCCGTACATCATCGCTACCGCACCCGGCGATGAGACCGACTTTGTCTCCCGTTTTTTCGCTCCCGGCGGCGGCATTGATGAAGATCCGGTCACTGGCTCAAGCCACACCATAATGACGCCATACTGGGTCAGTCGCCTCAGCAAGAACCCTCTGACGGCGCGGCAACTCTCGAAGCGCGGTGGCAATCTTTGGTGCAGACTTGCTGGCGACCGTGTAATCATCTCTGGATACGCCCGTGACTACATGCAGGGCCAAATTGAAATATAACGAGTTGGAATATAGCGCGTGAAAATCCCAATAAAAGTCCTCAAACAAGTTCCTTTCGCGGCAGCGATAGTCCTTCTGATCATGGGCTACAACAACCCTGCTGTCGCCATGTTCCTCATAGGACTCGCGATCTCCATCTGGCAGGCTGTGAAGCAGGTCAAGCGAGAGGACGAATAGCACCTATTAGCATCGCTGGTGCTACGATTTCCTCTCGGTACACAATCGAGAAGGGACTGAAATGCCGTTTTTCATGGTACAAGCGAGCTACACATCTGAAGCCTGGGCAGCCCAGATCAAGAATCCACAAGATCGATTTGCAGCAATAGCTGCGATGGCGAAAGCCAACGGGTCTGAGGTCCATAGCGCGTTTTATGCGTTTGGCGAATACGATGTAGTGATTATCTTCGATTCTCCAAATAACGTTGATGCCGCGGGATTCCTGATTGCCGCTGCTGGGGGAGGCGCTCTCACCGATCTCAAGACTACGGTCCTGCTCGCTGGCGAAGAAGGGCAGAGCGCCATCGCGGCCGCAGGTGGGCAGGGATACGCTCCGCCGGCGTAGACTGCCGATTCGCTCACAAGAATTCACGAGTACCACCCCCATCCGGGTGGTACTCTCGCGTTGAAACCATCCTGAGCCCCTCTGAGCGCCGGAGACCACAATAACGAACCAGACCGAAGCGACAACGGCAGAACCCGGCAAACCGGGCATTTACCGTGGCTGGCCTATCGCCGTCGTTGCGTTTCTGACTCTCGCCGCGTCAATCGGCATGGGGCAGTTCGCGTTTGGGGTCTTTGTCAGGCCGCTTGAAGAAGAGTTTGGGTGGAGTCGCACCCAGATCAACATCTCGCTGACCCTGGGCGTGATCACGGCGTTCATCTCGCCGTTTACTGGCCGACTGCTCGATAAGTACGGTTCGCGTTGGATCATGGCGATCTCGCTGGCGTCGATCGCACTTGGATTCTTCTTGCGGGCGATCATGACGGACCTGTGGCAGTTCTACGCGTTCTCAATCCTCATCGTACTTGGCGTGCCGGGGACCACGATGATGCCGGTCGGACGCCTGGTTGGCCTGTGGTTCCTTACCACTCGCGGTCGGATGATGGGCATCGTCACAGCGGGCAACAATTTTGGTGGAATGGTGACGATCCCTCTCGCCGCGGGAATGATTGCACTTACCGGGTGGCGATGGAGTTTCGCTGCGATGGGGTTCTTAGTCTTGGCGGTGCTCGTGCTGATCGTACTGGTCATACGTGATGATCCAGATGAAATAGATCAGGAAGCCGGAAAGAAGTGGGCGCCAAAGGGGCAATCTGGGCGTCAGGCCCGATCACTGCTATCGGGATTTGCAACCAATCAGGCGTTCCGCATGCGGACGTTCTGGTTCCTGATGATTGCCATGGGACTTCAGCAGTTCGCCCGAACGGCCGTATCTACCCAGTTGTTCCCGCATCTGGAACAGAAGGGGTTTGGGATTGGCACCACGGCCGCAATGGTCTCAGTGGTTTCGTTCTTCGCCATCGCAAGCAAGGTGATTTCAGGTCGCGTTAGCGAGAACCTGACGGCACGCTATACGTACGTAATTATCATCGCACTACAGATGATGAGCATGGGGCTGCTGATCCTCCTTGGCGGCTCTTGGGCGGTGTGGATTGCGTTGGTCATATTTGGGCTTGGTATGGGCGGTGTTGGAACACTGGGGCCGCTGGTTATTATCGAGAACTTTGGGCTTCGTAACTTCGGCGGTATTCTGGGGCTCACTCGCCCGATGCAGATCCTTCCGGAAGTTGCTGGCCCTTTGCTCGCGGGGATTACGTTCGACATCACAGATGAGTATGACCTGGCATTTGGGATTGTCATTGGCATACTGGCTCTGTCGATACTGAGTTTCCTGCTGGCGAAGCCGGTGGATATGAGTAAGGTGCCGGGCGCCGAGAATTCCTAGCCTCAGTCATCAGCTGATCCTGGTAGACGAGGGGCTTGCCCCCCCCCACGCGCGGCATCAACGCACAGCGACTAATCGAAGCGTACGAGCACGTCCTACGTGGGGCCGGGCAAGCCCGGCGGCTACCGGGGAGATTCACAGGTGCCACGTGGTTCTGGTAGCCGGGGATCAGCAGGCGCTGATCATTTAGCCGTGCCGTGAGCGATGTTCGGACACCCGTTGATTCTCCACTATGGTTGGTAGCGGTCTGCCGTCGCCGCTGGACTGCCATTCGGTGAGCCATGGTCGGCCGCCGGGCAGGATCCATCGTGCGCGCATTGGGGTATAGCGATCACGTTCTCGCATTGCGCCGGACCGCCTGACGCGGTCGACTTCGAACTCTGTGACGCCGTGGTGACAATGGCATGGAACACCATGGCCGCGGCGAACTCCAACGGGAGTTCAACCGCAGGTCCCGGCAGGCAGAGTGTGCATAGTCGCCCATATGCTGAGCATATGGGCGACTATGGCAACCTCGTCCACCCCCAAATGTCAGACCGAAGGTCTCACTGAATGAAATCCAACAGCCAGGAGTCGAACGTGAATATAGATCGACCGGTGATGCCAGTGTCGTATGGCGTTGTGGCTGGTGCTCCGGAGTACGTGCCGATGGAGTGGCCGTGGGTTGTTGAGCAGGTCTCGGAGGCACGCAACTACTGGGTTGCGACGGTTGATGGTCGCGGCAGGCCACAGGTGACGCCCATATGGGGTGTTTGGCTGGACGATGCGGTGTGTTTCGGGACAGATGCCGAGTCTGCGAAAGGCCGCAATATCGCACGTGATCCGGAGATCGCGGTTCATCTGGAGAGTGGCGATGATGTGGTCATCATGTACGGCATAGCCGCTGCCCTTACGGATGACGCCACACTAACGGCACTCGTGTCAGCCTACGACGCCAAGTACAGCATCAAACTGGCTCCGTCAGACGCGGGCACAGGGCTGTTCGCATTCCGACCAGGCAAAGTCCTGGCGTGGCGCGAGTCAGATTTTCCGAACACCGCCACCCGCTGGCGAATGTAGCGAACTCGCTTACGCCATTACCCGGTGCTCATTCGGCGCGAAGCTGGCTTCGTAGAAGTTCGCTACATGGGCGCCGGGTGGGTTGAGATCGTCGATCACGACGCGGTCTTCATCGGTGATCTCGATGTCGATTGCGTCGAGGTTGTCTTCTAGCTGCTCCAAGGTGCGCGGGCCGACCAGTGGCGCCGTCACACCGGGCTGCTGCATCACCCAGGCCAGCGATAGCTGAGCCACTGTGCAGCCTTTCGCCTCGGCCATGGGGCGCAGGCCATCGACTATGTCTAATACGCCGTCGCTGAATCGGGACAGCTTTCCGGCGTCGGTTTCATCGCCGAAACGTGTGCCTGACGCCTGTTTTTCTGTTCGCTGGTACTTGCCGGTGAGTCCTCCGCCTGCCATGGGACTCCATGGGATCACTGCCAGCCCGTAGGTCTGGCACATGGGGATCTGCTCCCGCTCCATGCGGCGATCGGCCATGTTGTACGGCGACTGATCCGACACGAATCTGTTGAGTCCAAGCTCTTTGGACGCCCAGAGCGACTCGACTACTTGCCACGATCCGAAATTGCTTGTGCCGATGTAGTTCACTTTGCCTGAGGTGATCAGATCATCGAACGCCCGCAGCGTTTCGTCGATGGCGATATGTGGATCGGGGCGGTGGAGTTGGTAGAGATCGATGCGGTCGGTCTGGAGTCGGCGAAGGCTTGCTTCGCACTGCTGGATGATGTGGAGCCGGGAATTGCCCACGGCGTTGGGGTCGTCGCCCATTCGGCCATGAACTTTGGTCGCCAGGAACACGGAGTCACGTGAACCGTTGCGAACCAGCGCTTCACCCACGGCCTCTTCACTGCGACCGCCGTTGTAGACGTTGGCTGTGTCCAGGAAGTTGAGACCAGCGTCCAGCGCTCGGTCGATGATCGTGTATGAATCCTCGGCAGATGTGCGCCCGCCAAACATCATGCACCCCAGCACCAGCGGACTTACGTTCACACCGGTTCGACCAAAACTCTTGTAGTTCACTACTGCGCCCTTCCAATTCCAAAACGACCGCTGATGTCTGCTGTTTTATCAGGAAATGGCACTCCCATACGGACTCTGGTGCGGTAGGCTTGCGGATCATGCTGATCGACCACTCCGATATAGTCGCACAACACGCCTCATGTTGAAGCGCCGATTCAACATCCACCCCGGCTGGATTGTTGTCATCGGAGTTGCAGTGATCCTGTTTGGCACGGCGGGTAGTCGGTTCTCATTTGGCGTATTCCTGAAGCCGCTCACTGATGACTTTGGCTGGTCCCGCGGCTCGCTTTCTGGTGCTCTCGCCATAGCCGGGCTATCGACTGGTCTACTGCGGCCATTTGCTGGCTGGTTCGCCGACCGATTTGATCCCGTTCGGGTGGCACTTGCAGGTGTGGCGCTTGGCGGCGTCGCACTTCTGGGTCTGTCGAGGGTCCAATCCCTCTGGCAGTTGTACGCGCTCTTCATGATCATGGGCATTGGCTTCACACTGGCATCGCCAGCTACGCTCACCAAGCTTGTCAGTGCTCGATTTACCCGACGACGCGGCCTGGCACTCTCACTTGCAGGGAGTGGCTCGGCGGTAGGAGAGACGGCGCTGGTGCCGTTATCGGCCGTCATTCTGGTGCTCAGTGGCTGGCGTTCTGCGTACATGGTGCTGGCAGCAATCCTGATATTGGTGATCGTCCCCCTTGCATTCATGCTGCTTCGGGCGCGGCCGGGTATCGAGGAAGGCGAAGCGCCCGCTGAGGTGAGTAAGACAAAGACCACATCCGCGTGCGCCTGGGCGCCCGACGATGGTATGTCTCTCAGGGAGGCGGTGAAGACGCCGATATTCTGGGCGCTGACCGCCGGGTTCTTCACCTGAGGCTACACAATGGGCTTCGTGAATGCCCACTTTGTGGCCTACGCCACCGGCCTCGGCGCCTCAGCAATCGCTGCAGCGGGCGGACTGGCTACTGTTGGCGCGATGAGCATCGCTGGCGCTCTCATATTCGGCACCATGGCTGATCGGCACGGAACTCGCCCCATACTCGCAATCGCATATGGCTTTAGGGGTATTGGATACGGCGTATTACTGATGGCCAACTCGCTGCCGATGGCGATTGCTGGCGTGATGCTCATTGGTGTGGCGTGGACGTCTGTTATCTCACTTACCGGTGCGGTCAGTGCCGACCAATTTGGTTTGCGACGACTGGGCACGGTATACGGCGCGCTCTTCGGTGTGATGCCGCTGGGAGCTTCACTGGGCGTATGGATCGCAGGTCGAGTCTTCGACAACAGCGGCTCCTACGATGTGGCACTGCAGATCAGCATGGCGCTGGGCATCGGCGCGGCGTTGCTGATTGGCCTGCCGCGCTACAAACAGCTAGCGCCAGAAGTGCCGCAAGAGGCGTCGTCGGCAGCCGATTAGCCGCCAGCGGTCACTTCATGCAACAATTCCAACTTCTCCTGGCCCAGATAGGCGTAGCGGTTGACCCACATGCCGTGGTCGCCGCCTTCCCAGCCCATTCGCCAGCGGCGCTCGACGTCATCGAGAGGGCCGTAGCCGTGTACCGAAGGCAATATCGGCATGTCGCCGGCCGCCAGCGTGGCCTGTTTTACTTTGCGTAGCTGCGCCTGCGTTCCCGCTTGATGCGGCGCGTCGGGTTCGGGGTAGGCGTAGTGATCGATGTTGCTGGACGGCTCGTCCTCCATATCGAAGAGCGTGGAGACGGCACGGGCAACGAGACCAGCGTCGAGCGACGGATTGAGTGCCACAATCGACTGACTCCAGTACGTCACGATCATGGGCCAGTGCATGGTGAAGTACTTGATCATCACGGCGTCGACGTGCCGGGCGTACTTCTTGAAGTCGACTCCTGTGAGCAACGACATAGGGGGCGGGAACGTGATTGGAACTAACTCCACACCGGGACGGACGCTGTCCGCTGCCTCCCTGAAGCGCTTCAAATAACCCTCGGTCACTAACGAACGGAACTCGAGAATGTTTGCGCTTTCCGGGTTGTCTCGAAACGCCGATGCCATGGCGAATGGGACGTCACGGCCGTCTGCAAACTCAGTCAGGTGGGCGTTCGTGAGAGAACTGAACCCGTCCAGTATCGCTTGCATTGCAGACCGCATCGCTTCGAAGTCAAAACCGGCGTCAGCCGCGGCTCGTTCGGCGTGGGGGCCGAAGTCTACGAACGCATCAGGAAACGAGTAGAAGCTCTGCTCCATGCGGTCGAGCAGCAACCCGTCCGCCAGCGGATATGCGGTCAGCACGTCCCTGGCATATGCAGCGTAGTAAGCCTGCACGTCGGGACTTGCGATTGCGGCAAAGTTCACCATGCGCTCGCCCAGCAACGATCCGTCAGGCATGCGCGGCATATCGTCGATCAGCTCCGACTCATCCAGTCCCGCACGCAGTTTCGGCAGAGCAGGTAGGGCCATCTGAACGTAGGTCTTCATCCCTCGACGATGCGCTTCTTCGATGAAGTTATCGACGACTTCGCCCTGACTTGCGGTTAGCTCGTCCGGCTCTGACGGGGCGTAGTTCATATCTTTGTACAACTCAGCGTTTGACGCGAAACTCGGGGAGTTACGGAGGTACTGCTCTCGCTTGCCCCAGAGTGGGCGATCAATAATCCGAACCGCTTCCTTGTCAGTACGCCCCTCATCCGGCGGCTCACGGCGGTCAGCATTGGCTCGATCGGTAGGTTCTGACACGTAGGTCGCGATCAAAACCGTGTTAACTCCTGCTTGCTGAAGGTTGTCCAGGACGGCGTTGACGCCCTCGGCCTGAACGTGTGGAGGCCAACAGTAGACGGCCAGAGTTTTCTTACTCAATTTCACTCTCTTGCCCACCCGGGAATTGATACACCGTGCGGCAAACGTGACGCTTGATGAACACGAGACGGACGATACACCCCCAATTCGTACAATACTTGCGCACGGTTGCGCCAGTGACACTATCTGCAGGCTAAATGAAGTGGGGAAACTGCCTTGAATCCAGGTCAAGTTCGTGAGTGGCTGAGAGGCCCAATGGTGGCTGTGGCCACTCCGTTTACAGAAGATTTCAAGCTGGATCTGGATGCGCTCAAGAGTAATATCCGGGTGATGATCGATCGCGGCGTCACAACCGGCAACGGCACTCTGCTGGTAGGAGGCGCGGGCGGTGAGCACCCCACGCTGAGCATTCAGGAGCGCAAGGACGTTATGTCGGCATCACTTGAGGCTGCGAACGGCGAGGCTCCGGTACTTAGCAGCATTCAGCACACCGACTACCGCCAAATCATCGATATGGCGCAGCATGCGGAGTCGATTGGACTCGCGGGCGCTCAGCTTGGCCCGACGTACTACTACGAGCCAACGGAAGACGACGCATACAGGCTCTTCGAGCTGGTCGCGAAGGAGTCCAACATCACGCTGATGCTCTACCACACGTGGTGGGAGGGCCTCGTGATGAGTCAGGAGCTCGTCGAGAAAATTATTGAGATCCCAACTGTGAAGTCCGTTAAGTGGTCGTCACCTGATCCAACGCACTACCGCAGGGTCATCCAGGCACTCGCTGATAAAGCAGCGTTTATCGATAACTCCAACGCCCACATCCAGAGCCACATCTATGGCGCTCTTGGATTCATCACGCACCTCTCCGGTTTCTGGCCGGAGTACCCGCTCAAGATATGGAAGCAACTCGAGGCTCACGACTACAACGGCACAGAAGAGACGCTTGCGGCGTTCAAGTGGAAGTG
Source organism: Dehalococcoidia bacterium (assembly GCA_963579925.1). Taxonomy (GTDB): domain Bacteria; phylum Chloroflexota; class Dehalococcoidia; order Lucifugimonadales; family Lucifugimonadaceae; genus UBA1151. The sequence continues at coordinate 12,043 of CAUZJA010000011.1, forward strand.
GACAAAGTGGCGCTCAGAAGTGACTGCCCTGACCGGCGGTGAGGGGCCGTTCATCAAGGCTGCGATGGAAGAAGTGGGCCTACCGGCTGGCCCGCCGCGTCCGCCTTCGATTCGGCCGCCAGCGCATCTATTGAAGTCGCTCAAAGAGCTTATCGACGAGTCTGGAGTGCCTCGGGTCTGAGTTTTGACGTCGGAGCGCTGCTGTAATCTGTGCGGCGTTCCCTCTCGCCTTCACTAGGATTAAAACACTGTCTGACGCAGCGATCCAAGAACGCGGCTCAATGCCGAAACGGCCGGGTGCGCTCCAGAACACTCTGGATCACAGGCGGGGCGCCGCATGCTGATGGGTTGGTTGCTCGCGGCCATAGCGATTCCTACCGTGGGCGGACTGCTTGCACTTCTTGTAGCCGATCGAGCGCGCGCCAGCACGGTGGTTGGCGCTGGAACCGCCATCGTCGGGAGCGCAGTTGGGTTGATCGCAGTCGCGTACGCGTTGATCAACGATTCGACTGCGGAGAAACGATGGCCGTGGGAAGTGCCATTTAGCGAGTTTCACATTGCCATCGACCCGCTATCGTCAGTATTCCTTTTGCTGGTATTTGGGCTTGGTTTGCTGGGTGCGATTTACGGCGCACAGTACCTGTATGCATACCGTTCGACCAAATCCCTAGGCGTGCCGTGGTTCTTCTACAACCTGTTGCTGGCCAGCATGGCGGTGGTGCTGATTTCGCGGAACGGCATGCTGTTCCTAACGGCGTGGGAAATCATGGCAATCACCTCATTCTTCCTGGTCGGATTCGAGCACGAAAAAGCGGAAGTACGCCGCGCAGCCAGGAACTATCTGGTCGCGATGCACATCGGAACAGCATTCTTGCTGGCGTTTTTTGCGATTCTTGCCCATGAGACGGGAACTCTCGATTTCGATGAGCTCTCATCTTTCGCGCCCAGTAGTGCGCTGGCGTCCGTGCTATTTCTGCTCGCCCTCATCGGATTCGGAACCAAAGCCGGACTAATTCCGCTTCACACATGGCTCCCGGAAGCTCACCCTGCCGCGCCAAGCCACGTATCGGCGCTGATGTCTGGCGTCATGGTGAAGACCGGGATCTACGGAATCTTGCGTTCTACGGAGTTTCTGGGCGACCCGCTGGAGTGGTGGGGGATCCTGCTGATTGGAGTCGGGATGACATCCGGCATTCTGGCGGTATTGTTCGCACTGGCCCAGCGCGATATCAAGCGGATGCTCGCCTACAGCACGGTTGAAAACATCGGCATAATCACGATAGCGATCGGTATCGGCCTGTGGGGCATGAGTCATGACCACAGTGCGGTGGCATTTCTGGGATTCACGGCGGCGCTGCTTCATACCGTCAACCATGGGCTGTTCAAGGGCATGCTCTTTCTGAGCGCAGGCGCAGTGCTCCAGGCCACTCACACGCGGTCATTGGACGACCTTGGTGGGCTGCTCAAGACGATGCCAGTTACCGGAATCGCGTTCATTGTGGGCGGCGCTGCAATCGCCGGGCTGCCGCTGCTAAGCGGCTTCGTCAGCGAGTTCACTATCGTCACAGCATCTTTACGTAGCATCGAACTGCCCGGTCCAACGGTGTCACCGGTGCTCGCGGTTATTCCTGTCCTGGGCTTGATTGGGGCTCTCGCACTTGCCACGTTTGCCCGCGCGATTGGCATCGCATTTCTTGGAACTCCCCGCACTTCAACCGCTGAAGCGGCGACGGAAGCAGGGGTAGGCCTGAAAGTGTCGATGGTGATTCTCGCGCTGCTGACCGTCGTGATTGGCATCGTACCGATCCTCGCCATCCACGTTGTGATCCCTGCGGCAACAAGTTTGAGTGGCATCAGTCCGACAGCGGCCGGGGTTGAGACGGATGCGCTCGAAACGCTGCTCTGGCGGGTGACTGTCGCGGCACTGGTGGTGGCAGGAACCATCGTTGCACTTCTGCTGTTACGAGCTGCGCTCCTGCGAGGTCGATCAATCGGTTCTGGGCTGACATGGGGATGCGGGTACGACCTGCCCACGCCAAGGATGCAGTACACGTCGACGTCGTTTGCCGAGCCGCTTGTGAGGCTGTTCCAGCAGATCATTCGTCCTCGCCAACGTTTGTCGCCACCTCGTGGGCCGTTTCCATCACGCGCAGGATTCGCATCAGATGCGCCCGACCTGCTGACGGAACGGGTCATCCGGCCGGCGTGGCTCATACTGCTGTCGCTCAACGCCAAATTGCGGTGGCTGCAGCAGGGAAGCGTGAATCTGTATCTCCTCTACCCGGTCATCGCACTGGCCGTGCTACTCGTCTGGCGATTTGGAATCAGCGAATGACCGCAGGCGTCTCATCAATCAGCTTCGTGATCGCAGGGTTCATACTTGCGCCGCTGATGATTGGGATCATCAACAAGACCAAAGCCTTCATTGGAGGTCGCACGGGCGCGCCGTTCCTTCAGCTGTATTTCGACCTGATGAAACTGCTGCAAAAAGGCGGCGTATACAGCGTGACCACGGGTTGGATTTTCAGAGGCGCGCCATCGGTGGTGCTAGCCTCGGTGGGCGTTGTGTTGCTGCTTGTGCCTATCACCACATCGGGCGCTGTATTTAGCTTCAACGGCGACATATTCCTCTTCGCCGGGTTACTCGCGCTTGCGCGATTGGCCATGATTCTGGCGGCGATGGACACGGGTTCTGCTTTCGAGGGCATGGGCGCCAGTCGAGAGGCGATGATCTCTGCAATCTCCGAGCCAAGCTTTCTGCTCATGTGGGTGGCGCTGGCCGTCATAACGGGCGAGCTCTCGATCGCGGGAATGCTTGGCGACGGGCTAAATCCGGCGTGGACCAGTGCTTCTGGTCCGGCCATCGTGCTGCTGCTGGTCGCACTCTTCCTGTTGATGCTGGCAGAGAACGCCCGCATCCCGGTGGACGACCCCACCACGCACCTTGAACTCACCATGATCCACGAGGTGATGATCCTGGACCACAGCGGCCCGGATCTGGGATTCCTCACGTACGCTGCAGCGCTGAAGCTCTGGATCTTTGCGGCGCTGCTGGTGAACATTGTGCTCTCCCTCTACGCTGGCCCGCTGTGGGCGGCGGCGTTGCTGTTTGGCGTGGGCATGATTGCTACAGCCGTTGTGATTGCGCTGGTTGAGTCGACTATGGCGCGCCTCCGGATGATCCAGGTACCGGAGTTGCTGACGATTGCCGTTGGCCTGAGCGCGTTGAGCGCTGCGATTGCAGTGGGAGTGCGATGAGCTGATGGAATATCTCATCGACTTCATGCTGATTCTGGCTCTGGTACTCGGGCTCGCCTGCCTGGGCCTACGGCGCGTCTCTCAGTGCGTTTGGGCGGCGGCGTTGCAGGGAATCGTCACGGGTATCCTGCTGCTGATTGTTCACGATGAGGTGGAGATTGGCCTCATCGTGGTCGTCGCATCCAGTATCGTCGTGAAGGGCTTACTCGTTCCGTGGTTCCTCACCCGCACCATCAAAACGGGGCGGGTGGAAGTTGAAGTTGAGCCGTACATCGGCTTCAACCTGTCGCTGGTCATCGGCGGACTGGCCTTCGGCGCGGCGTTGTGGCTCGCCATTGCGCTCACGCTGCCATTCGAAATCGAATCCGAGTTGATCATCCCGGTTTCACTCGCGACCGCGTTCATCGGTCTGTTGACTATCGTGAGCCGGCGCAAGGCGATCACGCAGGTGGCGGGATTCCTGATACTTGAGAACGGCATCTTCATGTTTGGTCTCGTGCTCGTTGCCGCGCTCCCGACGCTGGTGGAGATGGGCGTGCTGCTGGACCTGTTTGCAGCCGTGTTCGTGATGGGCGTGACGATTCACAACATCAACCGTGCGTTCGACCACATCGACACCAGCCGCCTGAATCAGTTGCACGATAAGTTACCGTCACGACGCTGGCGCATGCCACGCAACGGCGCACGCCAGCGTGAGGCAGTGCAGAACGATCAGGCCGACTCATGATCGTTGCACTCCTCGCCGTTCCGCTCATAGGCGCCGTTCTGGCGTTCGTAATGCCATGGGAGCGCCCGCAGCGAGCGATTCTTGTCGCCGCGGCCAGCGCGCATCTGGCATTGGTAATCGCGAGCATCATCGAGCCGCCGGGTTCGCTGCTCGATGGCTGGCTTCGTGCTGACGATCTTGGCCTCTATGTCCTGCTCATCACCAGCGTTCTGTTCTGGGTGGCCGCCGTGTACGCCGTGGGTTATCTACAACGCGAGGCGAGCGACCCACGATCGGACTGGGTTGATGGCGGGCTATTCTCTAACGCGCCGCAGGGTGTGTTCACGGGGTATTTGCTGCTGTTCCTGTCTGCGATGACTCTGGTGACGGTGGGCCATCATCTGGGGCTACTGTGGGTTGGCGTGGAGGCCACAACGCTGACCAGCGCGCCTCTGATCTACTTCCATCGGCATCATCGGTCACTAGAGGCGACGTGGAAGTACTTGCTGGTCGGCTCTGTTGGCATTGCACTGGCTCTTCTGGGGACGTTCTTCATCGCCGTGTCCGCCACATCTGGCGATGGCACCGCGGTGCCGATGGTCCTTGAGGATCTGATTGCCGCTGCCGATAGCCTGGACACCACCTGGCTGCACGCCGGATTCCTGTTCTTGCTAGTGGGCTACGGCACAAAGATGGGGCTGGCTCCGCTGCACACCTGGCTGCCGGATGCGCACAGCGAGGCACCATCGTTGGTATCTGCGTTGATGTCCGGCGCGCTGCTCAACACGGCGTTCCTGGGCATTCTCCGGGCCTACCAGATAGTGGGAGCGACGGGCGACTCCGCGTTCGCCAGCCAGTTGTTAATTGCTTTCGGGTTGATCTCGATGTTCGTGGCTACCGTGTTCATGCTGCTGCAGAACGATTTCAAGCGTATTTTGGCCTACTCCAGCGTCGAGCATATGGGTATCGTCGCACTGGCCGTCGGTATCGGCGGGAGCGCCAGTTCGGGTGCCATGTTCCACGTGATGAACCACTCGCTCGCCAAGGGCCTGCTCTTCCTGATCGCCGGAAACGCGCTGGCGTTTTACCGCTCGACGTCTGTTCGTGGAGCGCGTGGCATGCTGAAGGTTTTACCCGTGTCGGCAACGCTGTGGCTGATCGGTTTTCTGGCGATCACGGGTACGCCGCCGTTTGGGACGTTTTTCAGCGAGTTCATCGTGTTGCAGGCGATATTTGAGTCCGGCCGCAACGTGGTTGCGGTGGCTTACTTGCTGATGCTGGCGCTCATATTCACCGCAATGACGGCGGTGGTCTTGCGCATGGTGCAAGGCACGCCGTTGATCGCCACCACCAGCCGAGTTCGAGAGCCGCTGTCGTCGGTTGTGCCGCCGGCTCTGCTTGCGATTGGCGTGCTGGTATCTGGGTTCTATCTGCCTCCGACGATTCGGACGCTGATGGACAATGCAGCGGTCTTGATTGAGATTGGCGGCTAAGGCACCAGTGCATATTTTGAAGAATGGCCAATCCATGCTATCGGCAGAGATTCCCGAACGACCGTTCGAGGAGTTTCGAGCGACGCTGGTCGGGGCGACGCAGCATGGCTCACGGATAGTCAGCCTCACAGCAGGGCCACTTAGCGACGGTGGAGCCACGCTGACGGTTGTCGTAGCGGACGATATCAACGGGACTCTTCACGTCCTCAAAACGCAGGTTGACGACTCGTATCCTTCTCTCACGCCTATGCTCCCGTCTGTGCACCTGTTTGAACGTGAGATTCGAGAGAATCTGGGCCTCACGCCCATCGGACACCCGTGGCTCAAGAGCGTGCGCAGCCATGAAGACCCGGATGAACATCCCTTCTTCACGATGGCTGGCAAGGATGTGCACGAAGTGGCCGTGGGGCCGGTACACGCAGGCGTCATCGAACCGGGGCACTTCCGATTTCAATGCACCGGTGAAGTGGTGCAGCATCTGGAAGTGCAGTTGGGCTACCAGCATCGCGGTGTGGAAGTTGAGTTGGCGGGTGGACCGCACAGACGCACGATGTCTCAGATCGAGACCGTGGCGGGAGACACCACTATTGGCCACGCCATTGCATATTGTGAAGTGCTTGAGGCGTTGTCGGGTGCCGTGGTGCCGGAACGAGCGCAGGCATTGCGTGCTCTCGCGTTAGAGCTTGAACGATTGGCGAACCACGTTGGTGATATTGGTGCGATTGCGAACGATATCGGATACCTGCCGACTGCGGCATTCTGCGGACGATTGCGTGGTGATCTGCTGAACATAACTACCACGCTCACCGGTAGTCGTATGGGCCGGAGTTTTGTTCGCCCCGGAGGCGTGACGCTGGATGTAGACGCGGCGATGGTCAAAGCGCTTCAGGCGACATTAGAAGCGGCGCGGGCTGAGTGTGCCGATGCCACGAGCCTGCTGTTCGCCTCCCGCTCGTCTGTGGCCAGGATGACCGGCACTGGCATCGTCACCGAAGACGAGAGCCGGGAGCTGGGTGTTGTGGGTGTGGCGGCGCGGGCGAGCGGAGTGGCGATTGACGTGCGAACTCATCATCCCACGGGCTGGTACGCGTCAGCAGGTCTGCCGCCAGCGACGCAGTCAGACGGCGACGTTCTGGCGCGAGTCAACGTTCGACAGTCCGAGATTGATCAGTCGTTTGAGGCAGTGAAAAACATTCTTGAATCGCTGCCAGATGGCTCGATACGAGTGGAGTCATCGGGTCTCAAGAGCGACAGCTTTGCTGTGAGCATGGTGGAGGGTTGGCGGGGCGAAATTGTTCACGTCGCTTCAACCGATTCCGATGGTCGATTCGCCACGTACAAGATCATCGATCCCTCGTTCCACAACTGGGCGGGGCTGATGACTGCCATGCGAGGTGAGGGGATTTCCGACTTCCCGCTCTGCAACAAATCATTCAACCTTTCGTACTGCGGATTCGACCTGTGATGCGGAGTTACTCAGATGTTTAAACTGCTTCGTACCCGGCAACGTCAGGGCCACCAGACCACGGGCTTCCCGAATGAACTGCCGCAACTTCCGGCGCGCTTCCGCGGGAGGCCGATTATCGACAGCTCAAAGTGCGCCAACGGCTGCACAGAGTGCGTCGACTCATGCCCCACGGGCGCGATCGAGATATCCGAGGGTAAGCCGCAGTTGGATCTGGGCAAGTGCACGTTCTGTCTGGAATGTACCGAGGCATGCCCTGAAGACGCCATCGCATTCACACCGAATTTCCAGCTCGCCACCTCAAAACGAGATGACCTGATCATTGGCGATGACACCATGCGATTGGCAGATGCGCTCGATAAGAAGAGCCGTGCGCTGTTTGGGCGCTCACTTGCATTCCGTCAGGTCAGCGCCGGCGGATGCAATGGCTGCGAGGCGGAGATCAACGCCCTCAGCAACGTGGTGTTCGACCTGAGCCGCTTCGGCATCTCGATGGTCGCCTCACCGCGCCACGCAGACGGGCTGATTATCACCGGCCCGGTAACGCACAACATGCGCGGCGCACTGGAAACGACCTATAACGCCGTGCCTGATCCAAAGCTTGTCGTTGCGGTCGGCGGCTGCGCCATCTCCGGCGGCCCATTCAGGGACATGTCCGCCGTCAACAACGGCGCTGAGTCAGTGGTTCCCGTCGACCTCTACGTCCCCGGCTGCCCGCCACATCCGCTGACGATTCTGGATGGATTGCTGCGACTACTTGGGCGGATTGAAGACGGCGAACGCTCCTCGAAGTAACCGCCTATTCGCAATCTGGGCTGTCATCGGACTGGCCGACCGGCCAGTCCGATGACGTTTTTTTTGGCTTGGGATCTGCAGGTTCCGAAGGTTCATGCAGTCGGAGCGGATGCAGTTTCGTCGCTTCCGCAGGCTGCAGAAAGAGCCATGACGAAAAGTGTCAGTGCGATAAAGACTTGCTTCATCACGCCTTCAACACATCCCGCTGCGCCAGCACCCGCTCCAGAAACGAGTTCATGCCGATCCTCGGGCGATGTCTATCGCTTCGTCGTGAAGTTCGCTGGCTTTCTCAGCATCACCAGGCGCGACTCGTTCGTTGAGCAAGTTCCCGTAGTCAAACGCGCTGATTGCCTGAGATGGGAGATATTCCACTTGGGTCGATTCCTGATGCGCACGAATCACAATCTCAATCGCCTCATCATTTCGGCCCAGCGCGTGCAGCGCCCGACTTTCTCCCAAAGATGAATGAATCCCCGCATTCCCAAAAAGTTCTTCCTCTTGTTGGAGCCGTTTCAAGCAACGCTCCAGGGAAGTCAGGTCCTGGGCTGCAATTACGTACGGCAAAACAAATATTCGTGGCACATCGAATGATCCGGGCGACCGAGCGCTTTCAAAACGCATCAACCCTCTGTCCTCATACGCAGAGATAATCCAATCTGGACGCTCCAGCGCCTGACCTGTAATCCACCAACGGGCCAGGGACGCCCAATTGAACCCCACCATGTCAAACTGCGTATTTTCGCCCGGAATTAGATCAAGGCGCTAAAGGAAGTCGCCAATAGCCCGGTCCCCTTCTTCCACATTTCCCGCTGTGTACATCGCAGCGCAAACAGCTCCAATCAGACGAGTGTCGTCTTGATCGACTTCCAGTCCAAGGGCGGCCGATTCAAGGGACGCTGCAATGTCGCCGATGGCTACCATCGCCCAGGTCATCGCCGAGAGCGCCCCGACGATGCGATTCCGGTCTCCAATGATCTGCGCAGGCCGAAGTGATCTCTCCGCAGACAGGTGGCCTTCGCTCCCTCGACCTCGGCGCAAATAAGCAGGTGCGAGTGTGAATGCGACCTGCGAAGTGAGTTTGTGGTCCTCTGGGTCGTGATTCAGAGAAAGAGCCGTCTCTCCCTCGGCGATAATCGAGTCGCTATCTGCCGTAAAGATAATCACTCTGGATCTACCGGCAGCAATTCTGGCCTTCACAGACCTGCTCCCAAGTGACTCAGCCAACTCAGATGCCTCTTTAAATGCATCCTCTGCACCGGCATAGTCTGAGAGTTCAGCGCCGCGGAATCTTCCGAGTTTGCTCCACAGCAACGCCGTCTCCAGCGATGACGGATCCTGCAACTTCAACGCACGCTCTATAAGTTGAATTCCTCCCGTATCAGTGACCGCATGCTCGTCAAACCCCGCGACCATTGAATAAGCCATGGCTGGTTCAATCTCACGCTCGAATATCGACATGGCCTGGCGCATGTCATCGACTACGGCCCACTTATCAGTACGTGACCCGAGTGCATGCTTTGCACGGGCGTATCCGGAAAGTACACCCGCTGCAATCAGATCATCTCTTCCCGGCTCAAGCGAGGCCCACGCTCGCTCAAACTGAGGCAGAGCGTGGTCAAATGAGTAGCGAACAATTGCGTCATTCCCTGCTGCCAGGGCGTACTTGACCACGCCTTCAGAGCCCAACACAGTCTCAGCCTCAGCGAAATGCTCTCCAAGCTCCGCTGCATGCTCTTCCGCCTCATCCCCGTAAAACTCTTCCAGCGCCTGCGCAACGCGGGCGTGCATGCGCACCGTGCGGTTGGCTAATAGCTCTGAGGTGAGAGTCTCCTGCATAAGCGCGTGCGTGAACTGGTAGAGGCCTACTTCCGACGGGTCTTCCTCCACGACGCGGGCGTTCAGCGCCTCATCCAGCACGTCCAGAAGCATGTTCTCTGAAACGTCGTCGACCAGTCGTAGCAAGACACCAAAGCGGAACTGGCGACCATTTACAGCAGCGATGGTGAGAACCTCGTTGCAGCGCTCAGAAAGTCTGTCCAACCTGCGCCCAATGACCTCTCGTACACCCTCGGGAATACGAATCTCACATGAACTGGTGCCGCCCGCCGTCTTTGCGCCGGACGCAATGTCTCCTTCCTGGATCAAGAGCCGGACTGTCTCAGTGATGAAGAGCGGGTTGCCTTCTGTCTGCGTGTACACCGCGTCGATGAGACCTGCTGGCGGTGTCAGGCCTGCGGCAATCTCGATAAATCGGCCAACGTCCTCCCGGGTTAGCCCTCGCAACAGCACCCGGTCGAAGAGGCGCTCGCGGGTGAGTTCGCCAAGCGTCATCGACAGTGGATGCCGACGGTTGAGTTCCATATCGCGGTAGTTGCCGACGATCATCAGCCTGGAGTTGCCAAGCTCACGCGCCAGGAACTCCAGAAGCATCAAGCTCGGCCTGTCAGCCCAGTGCAGGTCTTCCAGCATCAGCGTGATGGGCTTCGTGCTTGCGGCGGTCTTCAGAAACGTGGAAATGGAGTCGAAGAGCCTGAAACGCGCCGATTCCGGGTCGTCGATGTGCGATGGCGCCTGCACATCTGGCAGACGTTCCAACACGTCAGGCACGATCTCAGCGATCACCGATGCGGTGCTGCCCATTTCGCGGCGAACCGTCTCCGCATCGTTTTCCGTGACATAGCTACGAATTGCCTGCACCCACGGCCAGTACGGCGGTGCACCTCCGCCCTCGTAACAACGCCCCCAGAGCACCTGCCCGCCGCGCATGGACGCGTACGTGGCCAACTCTTGCGCGGTACGGGTCTTCCCAATGCCGGGTTCGCCAACCAGCGCCACCATCTTGCCATGGCCGCCAAGCGTGTCCTCAAAACCGGCCTTCAGAGCGTCCATCTCACGGTGCCGGCCGACGAAGACGCCAGAGGCCATGGCATCCAGCGAGCCGGCCCCATTCCCGCTCCCTTTTGCCCCGGGAGATGAATGGGGTGAGGGGGCTGTTGAAGTATCAATCGCCCCGATAACCGACAACACGTCGCTGGCTGACTCCGGTCGCTCGCCCGGATCCTTCGACATCAGCCTCATAATCAGAGAATCAAGTTGCGCTAGAATCTCTTGGTTATGCCAGCTTGGCGCAACGGGCGGTGTGTTGATGTGCTGCCCGATGATGGCAATATCGTCGTCGCCCATGAACGGCCTGCGACCGGTCACCATTTCGTAGAGCATTGTTCCGAGTGAATAGAGTCAGATTGTGCAGTGACTTCACCGCCGGTTGCCTGCTCTGGTGGCATGTAGCTCACCGTACCGACCATCATCTTTTCCTGCGTGAGGCGGGAACGATCAAGCGAAAGTGCGAGACCGAAATCACCGATGCGCACCGTCGCTTGTCCTGAGCCTGTCGAAGGGTCAGTAAGCCAGACGTTTCCAGGCTTCAAATCACGATGAATGATGCCCTTGCCATGTGCAAACTCGAGGCCAGAAAGAATTTCACTCGCGATACGCAGCGCATCTTCAAGCGGCAATCTGCCATCTTCAACGCCGTCGATCAGCGCCTCGATGTCACCGCCGCTCATGAGCGGCTGGACCATGTATGGCTGGCCGTTTTCCTCGCCCAGGTCAAAGATCGGCATGAGATTGGGGTGGTCGCCAAGCCGTACCATCGCCTGCGCTTCGCGGGTGATGCGCTGTCGTGCAGCTACATCGAGCCCTTCCGCCTTGATCAGGCCAAACGCCACGTCACGATCAAGCGTGGTGTCGTGTGCCAGATAGACCCGCTTCTTGCCGCCTTCGCCCAGCAAACCTTTGACCACGTTCGGCCACCGGCCAATGATTCGGGTAACTCCATTGAGGATGCTGCTGCGGGTGGGGTGCTCGTGATGGTGGGTGAAGCGTCCGAGGCAGGTTCGAGCATGATTGCGGTCTCTCGACCGGCAGCCTCAATAAACGCCTGCGCATCCTCGTTGTCGAGGTCGAGTCGAAGCACCCCATCACACAATTCCCGAACGCGCGCCCACTCCAGCGAATCAACCGCTTGATCCACCTGATCCAACAGGGCGTCGATGCGCCGCTGCACACGCTCAGTAGGCATAGCAGGGATACTAAACGAAATTGGCTAGCTCAGGGGCCCTGAACTGTTGCCCAGCTGAGAAGCAATGGCACTTCACAGACCGTTGATTACCCAACTGGGCGAAATGACCTCAGTTGCGGGGTGAATCCCTGTCATCTCTGTACTTGGTGCTTCTAATTACCATGGGGGTTGCTCCTCAATTATTGCGCCGTGTTCTGCGAATCCATAATTACGACCGGTCCAAGAGTTCAAGTAATAAGGCAAACCGGGGCCGTACTTGTCGGGCTGCCCACCGGTGAACCCAAACACAGCATAGGAGTGCAGATTACTGTTGTATGCCTCAAGCAATCCCGCTATTTGCTTCTATGACGGTGAGTGAATTTCTGGGAGTAATTGGGCAAGAGAATTTCCACGATCAAATGAAGGGTACTCAGCGTCTGACTTGTACTCAGCAACCGCAGAGATATAGCCATCGACCATCGAAGGAGCTTTCATCAAAAGTTTTGCGATCTCGATCGGCGCCTCATTCCAATCGCAAGGAAGTGCTTGAAATTTGCCGATGAAACCGTAGGGATCTTGACCAAGGCGAACAGCAATCATAGGAGCGCCCACGGCAACTGCATAGCCAACTTCTTGGTCCGTCCAACAACTATCGTGAAAATCTGTTGTAAGCAGAGCCACAAACGCGTTCTCAATTTCTTCCTGCCACTCTTTCGTTGGCTGAATATCTTCGTGGGCAACAAAGCATGTTGCACCAAAGGCATCGAGCGTCTCTTTGAGCATCGCGACTTCTTTTTTTACTTCGGCCTTGTGGCTGAGGAACACCCGGAATCTTCCCTCTTGCCAGATTCTATTCTGAGCGTCTGCGGGGATGTTTCTTAGGGTTGGTAGAAGAAGTCCTGACCTCTGTCGCCAGTCTTCTCCTGCATCAGGTATTGAAGTCAAGAACACACTTGTGATGTGCTCTCCGGCAACGACGTTTGATTCGTTTAGGTCCCGTCGGATCGCCTCCTCCAGGGTGTCCTTCTCGCGGGCTATATCTACATATAGGGCGGACGGCAACACTAACGTAACCGCATGTCCATGCTGCCCTCCATCCCATCGATCATATGTGACACCCTCAGCCACTTCGATGAGAGCGTTCACGAGGACTCTTTGAAGATCCGAGCGATTTTCTCTCGCGTAGAGCATTGAAAGCGTGCCAAGAAGATTTTCAATCTTGTTAGGATGTAAGTACTTTGAGTTTGGTCTCGTCATATCATGGTGATCTCCATATCTATACTGGAATATATAGTGACATCAACGTCAAATGTTCGAGCAATATAAATAGCGCGCCAGAACATCGATATATCGTATTGACTCCGCCAGATTCGGTGCACTATATGCGGAGCGACGATACTTGCAGGCACACCGGGTTCAGTTGACATCGAGTCCTGCCTGTACTCAAACATTCGCATCCTGCCTAGGTAAGCACGAGTTATTGAGGGTTGTTCAGGCCCGGTGGTATTTCTAGTGACTGGGACCTACCCCAGAATCAGCTCATCGTAGTTCCAGTCGATTAGCGCCTGTAGCTTCTCGCAGGCCGGTTTGAGGCGGGGATCATCCCGTTTAGTGCCATGGACAATCGCACGCTCACATCAGGAAGTGGCGACTTCCCAGTCCGGGTGGAGGTTGGCCAGCAGCCACTCTTCGTCCAGTTCATACCCGAGGCCTGGTTTGCCGTTCAGATGCAGAGCGCCGTCTTTGATGACGTATGGCTCCGTCAACATCTGGTTATGCGTGGCGATGTTGAACTGGGAGTGTTCAAGCCGATAGAAGTTGGGAATGCTACTGACGACATGCGCGGCGGCGATCAACTCAAGGGGGCCGCCGGGCACGACGTGCGGCGCGATGGGAATGTAGTAAGCCTCCGCCATTGTGGCGATCTTCTTTATTTCAGATATGCCGCCCGTCCAGATCGTGTCCGGCATGATGTAGTCGGCAAGCCTGTCACGGAATATCGGAATGAAATCGTATCGCGTAAATAGACGTTCGCCAACGCAGATTGGCGCGTTGGTGTGCTCTCGAACCTCCCGCAGCGCATCATACGATTCAGGCGGGACAGGCTCCTCGAACCAACCGATTTTCGACTGCTCAAACAGGTTGTTCGCCAGCCTGATGGCAGTCGGCACGTTGTAGTGGCCGTGCGCATCGATCAAGATCTCGTACTTCGGTCCGACGGTTTCTCGCACAGCGGCCACGATGTCGTAGCCCTGTTGCTCGCCTTCATCGCTGATCTGACCGTCCTGATACATCGTGTGGTACGGAACCATCTCCAGGAACGGGTCTAGTTTGCAGGCATCGTGCCCCAGATCAAGCAAGTTCTTCTGCGCCGCCTCTGCGTACTGCTCTGGTGTTGAGCAGCCACGGAACCACACATTGGCGTACAGGCGCACAGGATCCCGGAACCGGCCACCCAGAAGATCGTAGACAGGCATTCCGGCGACCTTGCCCTTGATGTCCCACAGCGCCGTATCGAATCCCGCCGTGAGGCTGGTGCCGAAGCCCCGTGAACCCATGTAGCTGAACTGGCGATAGAGCTTGTGCCAGAGTCGTTCTATGTCCATTGGGTTCTCACCAATGACGCTCTCTTTCACATGCTCAATGGCCGTGCCCATGGCCACGCCCGATGCCCTGGCTGATGCGCCGGCCTCACCCCATCCGGTGACGCCCTCATCGGTTTCCACCTTCAGGAATACCCATTGCCAGTCCATGCTGGCGCCAATCTGATTCTGCGAAGTATCGGCGACTACATAGGTGGTGACGTTGGTGATCTTCATGGTGAATCCTTGTACCTGGGTAAGGGGCGTCTGGTATTCATTCAACTGTGGCGCAGCGCGATCATACCCAAACTGCCGAGTCTCTGGGGCAGAAGCGAAGTGCTCGAAAATATAGCCGCCGTTAAACGCAAAGGCGTTGCGGCTTCAGTCCATGCTGCAACGCCAGTGCAATTTGGTCTATTTCAGGAAGTTACCTGTTGATGCCTGACAGGTGGGCCTGGATGCCATCTGCTGCAAACCCACCCCACTGCTGGGTGAAGAACTTGTAGCCCTTTTCCACAAACCAGTTGGGGTCCATTCCCGGCGGAATGAAGTACATGCCCGGAACTACGCCTCGCTTTGCGCAACCTTCCGCAATCTTGTCCAGTCCAGCCTCGTAAGTGGCGGACTCAAACTCCATGGGGACCTCAAGCTCAATTGAGAGGTCTGATGGGCCAATTAGAAGAACGTCAACACCATCAACGGCACAGATCTCGTCGATGTTATCCATCGCCTGCTTGGTCTCAATCATCGGAGCGACCACCATGCCGTCGTTGGCTGTGTCCAGGTAGTCGCGATAGTCCTTGTAGTCACCCCATTCACCACGCGGGCCTGAGTTGCTACGATCGCCCTTTGGGTAGTACCTGGTGGCTCGCACGATGGCTTCGGCTTCTTCTCCGGTGTTGACCATTGGCACCACGATGCCTCTGGCGCCTGCGTCCAGTGCGAAGCAGATGAGGTCAGGTCGGTTGTCGCTCACCCGGACGATCGGCGCGGCCTTCTTGCCGTTGGTCGCCTGAATCGCGGGGATCAGCTGGTGGATCTCGATAGGCGAGTGCTGCGTATCGAAGAGCAGAAAATCAAACCCCGAATCAGCCAGAATTCCGGCGGTAGTTGGATCTGGAGGTCCACCGGTCCCGATTACTGTTTTACCAGATTTCAAAAGATCTTTGACGGCGTTCATGTAATTCGAATCTCCAATTCCACGACTGCTAGTGCCAGATGGGATCCCCGGAAACGTATCAAGGGTTCACCGGCACGGCGCATTCTCGCGCAATTTGGGATTTGGGCAAGTCCCGGGGGGCGCAGAAGAGCGAGCCTGTCAGCGATACGGCATAGTTATTCGACCCGGATAACCCCCTGGGTGCCGTCTATCGTGATCGTATCGCCGTCTTTGATGCGGTCGCCGATTGGACCGACTCCGAAGACGCATGTGACCTGCCCCCGATAGCGTTACCACTTATTATCTCGGATTTGCGACCAACCGAAGCGCTGGCATGATTGCCTCAGGCACTGGTGGTCGGTATCCGAGT
>CAUZJA010000012.1:0-26635 GCA_963579925.1 Dehalococcoidia bacterium
GGCAGGATGATAACTGAAACTATTATTAAAAATCCAGACACCGCTGGCATTTTCTAATGCCATTTTGACGAAACTCAGCGTGGAATAGATACATCAGTGGGCGTTTCAATCGTCAGTGGCAGGCCCCGGCAATCCCCCGTTTATTGCCTCGGCCATGGCATGATCATGCCCTCTCGGCCCCACACCAGGTCGCCCCCAAACGACTCTCTGGCTTCCCGATTACTTGCGTCTGCGTGTTCTGGTTCGATGAGTCGTGGGCCTATGTGGACAACTGTTAGCTGCTTCACGCCCATGTCCTCTTTGGGTCGCTTCGATCCCAGCGTGTGAAGATAAATGTTAGGAAATCTGCATCGTGATCGCAATGGTGGTGCGTGCACAAGACCGTGTCGACCTCCGTAGGTTGGATGCCATTTCGAACCAACTTCCTGGTGGCGGCAGGTCCATAGTCGAACAGCAATATTTTTCCGCCGACATCAACGACGTAGGCGGAACCAAAACTTTCCGGCGTGGGGCCTGGGGCTCCACATCCAATGATCGTGACCTTTGGTATTGTCGATTCTTTTGCGGCCACTTTTGCCTCCTGGATTGGCGTTTCTGCTGAATGGCGGAAGTGTAGAGGTGGGTTTGTGTGCGCTATACCTCGAATGACTGACCAACATCAGATTCCATGACATCGAGCGGCGAAAGTTCCATGAAAGTAAAAGTGAGGAGTCTTTGTGATCGTTTGACGAGGCTGAAGGCGGACCAAGGAGGAGCCGCAGGATGGAGATGCTCAATGGCCAATGACGCGATGCGCGCGATTGAATTTTTCGACAGAGCTTTGAAGGGATTTCGGTATTCCTATCCATCGGCTCGATTTATTAACGAACGGGATGTTGTTAGTGACATCCAAGCACGACTTCAAGATATCGTGAGCGTCCAGGAACCCCAGTGGAGGGTATTCCACAATGAACGAGCGATCGACAAAAATAATTCAAAAATTCTTGTTGATCTCGCTGTGATGCGCGAAGGACCGACTGCGGAAGATGACTCAATCATGTTAGCGATTGAGTTCAAATTTGAGCCAGATCATGAGCGAAATGATATTCGGAAACGCAAACTGCCATTGTCGACGTATCCAGCAATTGGAGCCGATGTTTCAAAAGTATCGGAAATCGTTTCGGCGGTGGCGCCCAGGCTGGTATCGCTCTATTTATTGATGAAGGCCAGCATTATTACAGGAAACAAAAACACCAACCGCATCCATGTAGCCGTTGGGAGGTCTGGGGACGCGCTCGACCGGGATCCCGTCCTGTGACTATCCTCAGAGCTGATTTTTTGAACTAGCCTTCAGTCGGGCTCTTGGTATCAGCAGTTGCAGAGATTGCGCGCTACACTTCACGCAAATCTGCACCAATCTCATATGCGAGTGAACAATGAAGATCACGAAAATCGAAACAATCACTGTCGGTGAGTTCTTTCACCTCTGCTGGGTGCGGATTCACACCGATGCGGGCCACATTGGCCTTGGCGAGACCTGGTACGTTCCCCGGGCGGTTGAAGCGGTGATTCATGACGTCTACTCACCTCATCTCATCGGTCAGAACCCGATTGATCGAGAGCGCTTGTGGGCCAAGATGTTCGCTATCGCAGAGGGTTTTGGGTACGCCGGTGCTGAGTTCAGGGCGCTGTCTGCAATCGATATCGCCCTGTGGGATATCGCAGGGCAGTCGATGGGAGAACCGATCTACAACCTGCTTGGCGGCATGAGCCGGGACAAGATTCGGATCTACAACACCATCGGTAGCTACGGCGAGTATCAGGATAACGAATGGGAATTGAAAGATCCCGTTGGACTGGCGCAAAGCTATATCGACGAGGGCATCACCATGTTCAAGTCGTACTACTCAATGGCTATCCCACAGGACGATCAGGGTAATTTCGTGGCCGCGAAGGACATCCGGAAGGCGCTGGAGCCGCTGGAGAAGGTTCGCAATGCGGTGGGCGACCAGATCGAAATCGCGCATGACGGCGGTGGGCAGTGGTCGCTGCCTGCTGCGATACGTATTTGCCAGGCAATGGAGGAGTACGACATCTTCTGGCAGGAGGAGATGATCCGGCCCGTGAACGTTGATGCCCATCTGCGGCTGAAAGAGGCCACGAAGACGCCGATCACCGCGGCCGAGCGCCTATTCAGCAAGTATCAGTTCCGAGAATTCATCGAGAAAGGCGCCGCAGAAATCGTAATGCCTGACCTGATCTGGACGGGCGGCATTACGGAAACGAAGAAGATCGCGACGTTAGCTGAGACGTATCAAACCCCCATCACGCCACATGATTGGACCGGGCCGATCAACGTGTTCGCCTGCGCTCATATCTCTGTGTCAGTGCCTAACCTGCTGATGCAGGAGACCAACAGGGCCTACTACAAGGGCTGGTACGACAAGTTCATTTCGCCAAACATCGTAGTGAAAGACGGCTATCTGATGCCGCCGGAGGGGCCGGGGCTTGGCACCCGCCTCAAAGATGACGTGTTTGATCGCTCTGATGTCAAAGTGCAGACCAGTGATGAGGCGTACGAATTCAACTGGCCCGGGTTCATCGATCCCGGTCAGACAATAGGCAACGTTTGGACGGATGCGCCCCAGTCATAGAAGCCGTAGACGCGCCTGACACGCTCCCCCCGTTGACGGCTGGCGGTTTATCATCATGTGATGACAATACAGACCGGCAAATCCACTGATGGCGAAGATCAAGCTCTACGAGCCGATATACGACTGCTTGGCGAGATACTGGGCGAGACGCTTCGTGAGCAGTTTGGCGAGGAATTTTTCCAGCTTGAGGAAGAGGTTCGCCAGTCGACGCGCACACTTCGTCAGTCGCCAGATCCAGATCAGCAGCAGGTGCTATACGAGCGCCTGAAGTCCGTCTCCTTGTGGGATGCGATCAGGCTGGTGCGGTCGTTCACCATCTACTTCCACATTGCGAACACGGCGGAACAGCACCATCGTGTCGGGGTTGAAGATTCTGGTGGCGAGCATG
Source organism: Dehalococcoidia bacterium (assembly GCA_963579925.1). GTDB lineage: Bacteria > Chloroflexota > Dehalococcoidia > Lucifugimonadales > Lucifugimonadaceae > UBA1151. Next base: position 3,022 of record CAUZJA010000012.1, read on the forward strand.
ATCTCGCGACAATCTTTCAACGCGCGCTGGACTCCGGCCTTACCGGTGAGGCGTTGCGAGAGTTTGTCGGCAGACTAACGGTACGCCCGGTTTTCACCGCGCACCCAACCGAAGCTGCTCGCAGGTCAATTCTCGATAAGTTGAACGCGATTGATCGGGAGCTTGCAGCGTACTCGAACCCAGAAGCCTCTGAGCGCGAGCGACGGCACACTCGGACGCGCGTGGCTGAAATGATTGAGGCTGTGGTGCAGACGGATGAGTTGCACCAGGAGCGGCCTGTACCGACGGACGAAGCCCGCAATATCATCTACTACCTGGAGCGACTGGCGCGGGGCGTGGCCGTCGATGTGACGCACGAGATATTCGACGCGCTGGAAGAGGTTGGAGTTGAATCTGCTAGCGATGTCGCCCCGCTCCGATTCGGAACATGGGTGGGCGGCGATCGGGACGGCAATCCCAATATCACCAGCAACCTGACCAGCGACATTCTGGGCCTACAGAACGAACGTGCGTTACGTATCTACCGGGATCAGGTCGCCTCGCTCGCCCGTGAGTTGAGCCAGTCGACGCGAATTACAGATATCTCAGATGAGTTGTCGGCCGCACTAGAACGCGAGCGTGAAGCACAGCCATCGGTGCATGGTGAGTTCTCTCGACTGAATGCCGAGGAACCGTATCGGCTGATGTGCTCGTATATCTACGAGCGCATCCTCAACGGCCTGCGGGTGGCACGAGGCTGGAAGACTACCGACAAACCGGTCTACTCGTCCGCACAGGAACTCATAGCGGACCTGTTGATCATGCAGAAATCGCTGATGGAAAACCGGGGGAAGAACGCGGCAGAGGGTCGACTGAGCCGCCTGATATCTACCGCCCGCATATTTGGCCTGACGTTGGCTGAGATGGACATTCGACAGGACTCCGGCGTAACGATGACCGCCGTAGGGGAACTGATCGACGCCGTGGATTCGTCAGACACGCCGTTCGTCGATTGGCCGCTCAGCGAGCGTATGGAACGGCTCGCGCTGGAACTGCGTGAGCGACGGACGCTTGGCTCGCCTTCGCTGACACCAAGTGCGGAGACGGAAGAAGTACTGGCTACGATGCGGCTGGTGCGGGAGGCGCAGGATCGCCTCGGCCACGAGTCGGTCAGTACGTGGATTGTTTCCATGACGCACAACGCGGCTGACTTGATCGCCATTCTTGTGCTTGCCAAAGAAGTAGGGCTTATTGACGTTGGAACTGATGTTTCGCGTCTCAGCGTCGTGCCTCTGTTCGAAACCATCGACGACCTGCGAATAGCTTCGGACGTTATGGAGCAGTACTGGGCCGTGCCCGAAGTTCGTCGTCTTGTGGGACTCCGAGGCGATGTGGCTGAGGTGATGGTTGGTTATTCAGACTCAAACAAAGACGGCGGAATCACCACGTCTCAGTGGGAGTTGTATCGAGGACAGCGTGCGCTTCGAACTTGCGGGCAGCGCAACAAGATCGCGCTTCAGTTGTTCCACGGCCGCGGTGGATCAGTAGGGCGGGGCGGTGGCCCGACCAGAGACGCAATCATGGCGCAGCCTTCCGCCACGGTGGATGGCCGAATCAAGATCACTGAGCAGGGTGAGGTGATCTCAGACCACTACCCCAGCAGTCAGATGGCGAAATCTCATCTCGAGTTGCTGGTATCAGCGGTCACAGAGGCGTCACTGCTGCACAGTGAGCCGTACCACTCGGAGGAGACTGTTGATCGATGGTCGACTGTGATGGATCAGATGTCGGCCTCGGCGTTTGAGAAGTATCGATCATTGGTAGAGCGTGATGGGATTGTCGACTACTTCCTAACTGCTACGCCGGTAGAAGAGTTGGCGCGTATGAACATCGGTTCGCGTCCGGCGAGGCGTGCCGGGGCCATCACGGGCATCGACAACCTGCGGGCGATTCCCTGGGTGTTCGGCTGGACACAATCACGACAAATTGTGCCGGGCTGGTACGGAGTCGGTACTGCGTTAGTCGGCTTGAGAGCCGCCGGGTTTGACGCCGAAATAGAGGATATGTACAAGAACTGGAGCTTCTTCCAGACGTTCATTGGCAACGTTGAGATGCCATTGGCTAAAACGGATATGGGCATTGCTCGACGCTACGTGGATGAGCTTGTTGACCCGTCTCTACATCCCATCTTTGAGGACATCTGCGTTGAGCATGATCTAACGCTGGCTGAAGTTCTGCGGGTGACCGGACAGCAAGAGCTGCTTCAGAGCCAACCGGTATTACAGCGGACGCTCACGGTTCGAGAGCCGTACATCGACCCGCTCAGCTATCTCCAGATCGCGCTACTGGCGAGGCATCGCTCCGAAGAGACGCCAAATCGCTCGCTCACACGGGCGCTCTTGCTGAGCATCAATGGCATCGCGGCGGGGCTGAAAAACACCGGCTAGGGGGCCTAGGGAATCGAGTAGATCTCCACGCTGCGCTTGGTTTCATATTCACCTCGTCCCAGCGATGCTGCGCCCCCAGCGACGAGCACTCGCCCATCGTCGAGAACAATCGCGGTTGATCCGAGCCTGCGCTCCGACATGTTGGGTACTTCAGTCCATGTGTCATCAGCTACCGAGTAGAGCTCAACGCTGTTGAGTGTCCTGAAGCTGCTGCGCCCACCAAGGGCCATAACTCGGCCGTCGTTCAGGACCGCTATCTCGTGCCCCTGACGTATCCCCTCGGCGGCTCCGCTGGTTGTCCACGTGCCGTTTCCCGGATCCCAGGACTCTGACCGAGGATTCTGATCGGCGCCACCCGCTGCCAGAATCCGTCCATCGGGCAACAGGGCGAGTCTTGTGCTCTGCCGCCGTGAATTGGAAGGCTCTGCGAATCTCCATTGCATGGTCTGGGTGTCCAATAGAAGCACGGATTGGACCGAGTTGTATTGCACGCCATCCGTGCTGACGCCACCTACAACCAGAATATGTGTGCCGCCGACGAGAATCGCATCATGCATAAACCTGCTCTGAGAGATGCTCGACTCACTAGCGATGAGTTCAGGGCCATCGGACCATTCTCCGGTTTTGGGATCGAATATTTCGACGGTACTGGGAGTCCCCGGCTCTTCACCCGGTACGCGCTGTAGCCCTCCAATGAGCGCAACGGTACCGTCCGGAAGCAGCGTGGCCGTGTGAACAGCGTGTGGCGATGCCATTGAGCCTGTTAGCTGCCATCTGCCAGTTTCTGGATCGAATATCTCAGCACTATCCAGTGGGACGCCGTTGTCCGATTCACCACCTGCGACAAGAACAGCCCCATCATCCAGAAGCGTGGCGGTCGCGTTTGTTCGAGCGACGCTCATCGGGAGTACAAAACTCCACTCTTTTTGATTAGCGTCCAGAATCTCGGCAGTAGCGATGCCCTCGCCTGATTGATCGCCGACGAATCCAAGTATCGTGCCGCCGGGAACTCGGCTCAGACCGATGGGATGACTGCCGCCGGCAACCAGAATTCGCCCATCGTTGAGCTTTACGGCAATATGCCCGCTGCGCCGATCGTTCAGGCCGGGGCCCTCGCTCCAGTGCCCCGGTTCCGGAGTGGCAGTTGGGATGATGATCTCTGCTTCGGCCGTTTTGGCAGCCACGGTGATGACGATATCCGGGATGACTGGGGAAGGTGCTGTCTCAGGGAGCTGTGTTGACACTATTACGTTTGTGGGTTCGGTTCCGCATGCAATTACCAGCAGCGCGATGATCGCTGCGATGTAACCCCTACCCATTCGTCGTGAACGCCTCCACCAGATTGTTGGCGCCAGATGCCAGGTCACCGCCATCACCACCCGCCGCAAGAATCCGCCCATCTTCCAGCAGTGTCGTCGTAAAACCGCATCGAGCGACGCTCATCTCACCAGCGTCTTCCCATGTCACAGACCCGGATGAAAGGAATTCAGTCGATGCGAGTTGATTGAAATTCGGACCACCCCTTCCTCCCATCACCAGCAGTCCGCCGCCGGGTAGCGCCACTGCATTGTGTCCCAGGCGAGGCGTAATGTTGACCCCGGCTCCGTTCCAGATGTCTTCTTCAGGGTCATATATCTCTGCAAATGGCTGTGGCCCCTGGCCGCCGGTAACCACCACCTTCCCATCACTGAGCAGCGTTGTCGCGTGATTTCGGCGACCGTTCAGCATCGCTCCGGCGTCGGACCATTCGCCAGTCGTTGAGTCGAAAATGATCGATGACGCCAAATCTGGCAGTCCACCTGAGCCGAAGCCAATTCCGGCTACGATCATCACTTGAGTATCACTGAGCAAGACCGATCCATGGGCTGCGCGTCCGCCGTTGTTTTGCAGCAGACCGATCGTCATTGACTCCGCCGATTCCCAGGTATCTGTTTCAGGGTCAAACAACTGGACATTGGGAGTAAATAAATCAGGATAATCGCCGCCGTAAGCCCCCCCGGTTACCAGCACACGCCCATCGCCGAGGGTTGTCGCTGCGTGCCACGCGCGTCGGGTCTCTATTGGATCAACCAGCGTCCATTGCCCGCTCTTGGGGTCGAATATCTCAGCGGAATCAAGTTCTCTAATGTCATCGTTCAGAGGACTGTCAACGGAACCATTTCCGCCGGTTACGAGGACTCGACCATCTGCAAGTAGCGCAGCGGCTGTATCGGTGCGAGCAACGTTGAGTTCGCCGGTTTCCGTCCACTCGTCATTATCGGGTGAGTAGATCTCAGTCGTCTGGATGACCCCATCCGCTCCAACACCGCCGCCAACAAGGACTCGCCCATCGTTCAATCGCACCGCGAAGTGATCTCTGCGGGCGTGAATCATGGGCGCGAGTACGCTCCAATTGCCGACAGGAATCGGCGTGGCAGTGGGCGCGGGTGTGGCGGTCGCGTCCGGCTCTGCGGTCGGTTCGGCGGTTGGTGTCGGAACCATGGGTACCGCCGGGGACGGAAGCGGTGATCGCACGAGAGTGCTCACCACCGATCCGGATGACTCAGGTCCGCACGCGGATAACAAGAGCGCGGCAAATAGAGACACAGCCCACATTACTTTCATAGGCGATGATGCTACACCGGCGTTCAGCCAGTTCAGCCAGTTCAGCCAGTTCGGCCTATCGATCAGCTACCGAGCCATCGAATCCGATGGGGGTATCCAAAACCTTGTCCACCACCGGATGGTTCTTGAGCGCCGCCTCGTTCAGCTCGACGCCCAACCCGGGACCTTCTGGAACGATCAGGTAGCCGTCGACTAGCTTAAGCGGCTCAACCAGCAGATCGCTCTTCGGCGGCTCAGACTCTCCCGTGTACTCCTGCAGTGCAAAGTTGGGTATGCAGGCATCCAGCTGAACACATGCCGCCGTTGAGATAGGACTCAGCGGGTTATGCGGGATGACTTTGACGTGGTGGGCCTCGGCCATCGCAGCCACCTTCTTGGAGCCGGTAAGGCCACCGCACAGGCAGAGGTCGGGACGCACATATGACGTCGCCTTCGCCTCAAGAAGCTGCTGGTACTCAAATATGGTCGTGAAGCGCTCGCCAGTGGCGATTGGGATGTTCACGTGATCCTGAATATCAGCCATGATCGCCGGGCTGTCCGGAAGCATCGGGTCTTCATAGAAGTACGGGTGGAACTGCTCCAGCCTGCGTCCCAGCGCGGTCGATTCTGCGGGGTTCATCTCACGATGAATCTCAACACAGATGTCCACGCCTGGCCCAACGGCCTCCCGAACTGCACCAACCCGAGTTACTGCGTCCTCTTCCATTTCGGCGTGGGCCTTGTGCAACCAGTACTCAGGCTCGAATGCGCTGAACCGAACGGCAGTGAAACCCTCATTCGCCGCGGCAACAGCACTGGCTGCAAGATCATCAACGGAATCGCCACCAACGTGCATGTAGCAGCGCACACGATCCCGCGTCTGACCGCCCATCAATTCGTAAATCGGAACGCCAAGTCGCTTGCCCTTGATATCCCACAAGGCAATATCCACGGCTGAAAGAGCACCCTGGATCACAGAACCCATGAAGTGGGAACTGCGGTACAGATACTGGTAGTGGTGCTCGATCTGGGACGGATCCTTGCCAATCAGATACGGCTCAAAGACGTTGACCATCGTTTCCGTGGGCCGCTGCCAGCCGTGGACGCCGCCTTCACCAATCCCAACCGTGCCATCCTCACAGTAGATGCGGATCAGGAGCCAGCGGTCCCAGAGGATAGTTTCAACTTTTTCAATCTTGGTGGGTTTCATCAAGTTACCTTTGTGATGGGTGTGGGGAGTGGTCTATCTGTTTTTGTTGGGGCGGCAGCACGTTATTACTGATCGCCAGCCGAATCAAGAATAGATGCCATCACTCCCCAAGGTTGTGAATCGTGATCTTCTGCGGATCACCCGCAGGCTCGAAGCCGAATATCTTGCCGTAAAAGTAGAGTTCGCCCTCAAACGCTGTGATGATGTTCTCCGCACGTCTGAACCCGTGTTGCTCGCCTTCAAACTCAACGTGAGCGTAGGGCAAACCTTTCGCGTTGAGCGCGTCCGCGATCATCTGCGCCTGGTTGGGCGGGACAATCTTGTCCTCCAGTCCCTGGAGCAGCGCAATGGGGCAGTTGAAGCCATCTGTGTGGTGGATGGCCGACCGCTCAAGATAGATATCCATGGCCTCCGGGTAATCGCCCACAAGGCCGTCGAGGTATCTCGACTCAAACTTGTGCGTCTCCTTGGCCATCGCTTCAAGGTCGCTGATGCCGTAGAGACTAGTTCCTGCGCTAAACGTGTCTCGGAATGCTAGGGCCGAAAGCGTGGTGTAACCACCCGCACTTCCACCACGGATAGCGAGCCTGTCGGGGTCTACGAGTCCCTGCCCAACAAGATGCTTCGCCGCATTGCAGCAGTCGTCGATATCGACGATTCCCCAGTTGTCGGTGAGGCGTTCACGATAAGCGCGACCGTATCCGGTGCTGCCGCCATAGTTCACATCAATGACGGCGAACCCTCGGCTCGTCCAGTACTGCAGGCGCATGTCAAACCCCGCATCTGTTGAGCCGGTTGGGCCACCGTGGCTGACCACAATCAGTGGCGGCAACTCATCGTCAGGGCCAACGCACTCTGGATTGGTAGGAGCGTAGTACAGGCCGTGCGCCGTGAGTCCATTCTCAGTTGGGAAATCGACGTGCTCTGGTACAGAAACGTACGACTTATCGACCGCCGAAGAGACCGAAGATGCCAGCGTTTCCAACGTTTCGCCGGTTGCTACATCAATCCGAACGAGTGCGTTAGGGCCATCAACGGCGGATGCCACGGTAGTAATAACGCCATCTTCAATGTGCAGTCCGCCGAACCCGATGAAGCCAGTGGGGATGTCCGTTACCATACCGCTGTATAGGCCGATTCGCGCAAGTTGCCAACGTCCTTCAATGAAGTATTGGCCGATAGCTTCAGCGTCAGAAGTGATCGTGTAAGTGGACATGCCAAACGCCCAGTAGCACTTGCCAAACTCGGCCTCCATCGGTGCCACAGGCTCCACAGATTCACCGTTATAGCGATGCAGATTCCACCACCCTGACCGATCGGATACGAAGTAGAGCGTACCGTCTGGGCTGAACTGGGGCTGGAAGATCGACTCTTCCGTGGTGCCAGCGATCAGCACCGGCTCGCTCAGTGAGCCGTCATCCTCAAACTGCGCCAGCCACAGTTCGCACCCATCCCACGGCATGTTTGGGTGATTCCACGTGAGCCACACCATGGACTTGCCATCCGGGCTCAGCGTTGGTGCGGAGTAGAAATCGTTGCCCGAGACCAGCGTGGTCAGGCCACCGCCGTCGAGCGGCATGGCGACAATGGAATTCACTGCTTCCGAGTTCGCGTCAGTGTGATCTTCGTGAACCCATATGCCCCGGCCACGTGGCTCGTCGATCACGCCGTTCGCGAAACGAAGCTCAGCCTTTTGCGAGATGGACGGCGACACCGGCTGTGGTTCGCCTTCCGCCAGACTCTGGCGATAGATGTGCTGATCGCTATCGTTCTGGAAGTACACAGCGCCATCGTGCATCACCGATGCCGCACCGCCGTACTCATGGACCCGATTGCGAATGTTGAAGCCAGCCGGCGTGACGTCCTGTGTGCCAGAAGGCGTCTGCCTCACCAGCACAGTCCGGCCGCCTTCAGTGGGCCGACCTTCAGTCCAGAATATCTCCCCACTCTCGAAAGATGGACCGCCCAGGTGAACGGAATCTGCGGTCATTGTCTGAGCTGTAATCGGCGACGGCCATGAGCCGTATGGGCGGACAGTTTTATTCACAAGTTGATCACTTTCCGGGTCCGGGGTCGGTAGAAGAGCTAGGCGAATTGCCGCTCGGACTGACAGCTAGCCTCCATATGAATGAGCCAGAAATCTATTCCCATCAAACCATTCATCTGCGAATCTGGAGTTGGTGACCGGGATGCTACACGACCCAGGCACCCCCCCGGCGTCCAGTGTTACTGGATGCAGACCCGGAGACTGAAAAATGTTGATCCCATATGAAATTCGCCAGAGAGACCGATGGCTCGTGGCGTCCGCTTGTCCCAATGGTCATGGACCTTCCCGGCGCAGGAAAGATTTCTGTCGGGCCGTGGCTCACCTTCCGTCAGGGACGGAGATTGCTAGGGCACGATATTGCTTCAATGCTGGACGAAATATCAGAGCAACAAGCTCAGCTTCGATTGGGTCGCGCGGCTTAGCCAAATCGGCGTTCGGTAGTCAGAAGCCGCGGGTCAGTGGACTCGCTTATACTTTCGTGCATCGGGTTACGACCACGCCAGAGCAACTTCGAGCACGCCGACATGCAGGAACGGGAATACCTACGTTCGCGAGAGCATCCGCATTACTGCACGTGCGTCGAATGCCAGACGAAGCGAACCGCAGCCGCGCCGACCAAGCTCTCATCATCTGAGAAGAAACGCCGCCGCAAAGCGCGACAGAAGGCGGCCAAGGGCGAGGCAGCGCCCATGGACTCAATCTGGTCCGACGATGGGGACCCTGACGGACAGGCAGACCAGCCCGGCGCATCTGATCAGGCAAAATCTCCAGGCTCGTTGCTCGATCAAGTCAACGAGATCGTAAAGCAGACTCCGAAACCCGGCTCAAAGAAGAAGCGCCGTAAGAAGAAGTAGCTCTGCAGGCTACTCGTAGGTCCCCATCGGGAACATTTCGGTCGTGTCCCATGAGCTTGACTCGCCGACAAATTCAACCTCACTCGCGAGACGAATCCGATCTGCCCCGTTCAGCCAACTCTGGACATGATCCTCAGCTCCGGCAAGGATCAATGTCGGTTCATTAGGATTCTCGGTTGATTGATACAGCGCCTCCGAAAGTCCCAGTGCCTGATGTGCCTCTTCTGCCATCTTGTGAACAGCCAGGAAACCTGCGAGATCGGTGACCTCTACTTTGATGAATTTATAAACCGTGCGCGAGGAATTCGTTGACATGGGGGTGACCTCCCTTTGCTGAGGCATCTTATTCAGGGCGGCTTAAATCAAAAAGTCCCGGCAATTAGCCGGGACTTCATTTTGATCTGAGTGGCGACCCCGAGCAGATTTGAACTGCCGATCTCCGCCTTGACAGGGCGGCGTGTTAACCACTACACCACAGGGCCATGAACTATCTAATCTAAGGCTGCGGGTATGATGCAGTCAATGGGGCAAAGCCTAGAACGCGCAGCCAATGCCGTGATAACCGACCTCAATTGAGCCGTCGATGTTCACTAGAACGGGAACTGTTCGCCCACCAGAAACCTTTTCCACGTCTGTCCACGCCTCAGGCTTCCGGGAGAGATCGACCTCTTCGTAGTCGATGCCTGCCTTGATCAGATCTTCTTTGACCATGGGGCAATATCCACACTCAGGATGTGTGTAGACAAGGGCTTTTTCACGAGTTTGTGTTTCTGGCATTGTGCCTCTGATTCCACGCCTTGTATCGGGCGACTATTCGACTGTTTTAGTTTGAAGCCGCTGCGGCGAACTTCGCAGGATCTTTATCGAACTCTTCTTTGCAATGGGAGCCGTAAAAGACATAGGTGACACCCTCATGTCTGGAGGCACCACCGGGCGGATTGGCCGTCAGTACATCTATGCCGCATACCGGATCTTTATCGGTATTCGTCTCATCATCGTTGCCACCAAAGAATGGGATCTTCATATGTCTCCTTATGATGCGAAGTCACGGTGCCTGATCCGAATCCAGTAATCCGATCAAATGCCGTGCCAATTTAGCCTATCAGGACGTGTAAACAGGGGACTGGTCAACAGACGGGTCGGTTCCGCCTGGGCTTTCACTCTCAGCACTGCGCGCCAGACGAAGCGAATTTGTCACCACTGTGACGGAACTGATCGCCATGGCCGCGGCCGCTGCGATGGGGTTCAGGAACCCCACTTCCCCAAGTAGCGGTTGCAGGAATCCTGGCACGGTGCCGTCCGAGAACCCCGGGTACAGAACGCCTGCGGCTATTGGGATAAGCAATATGTTGTAGAAGAACGCCCAGAAGAGGTTCTGCTTGATGGTGCGCATCGTGGCGTGACTCAGATCGATGGCACGGGGGACGTTAGTCAGATCGTTGCCCATAAGAGCAATGTCCGCCGTTTCGATGGCTACGTCTGTTCCGGTACCAATTGCGATGCCGACGTCTGCCAGCGCCAGCGCAGGCGCGTCGTTCACGCCGTCGCCAACCATGGCAACTACGTGTCCTTCACTTTGAAGTCGCTCGATTTCTGCTGACTTCTGATCCGGCTTCACTTCAGCAACTACGGTGTCGATACCAACCTGATCTGCAACTACCTTTGCAGTTTGAGCACGGTCTCCGGAGAGCATCACAACGTTGATTCCACGTGCACGCAGACCGGCGATTGCTGCCGGTGCGGAAGCCTTAATGCCATCGGCAATGCCAATCACGCCGATCAATTTTCCGTCACGGGCGATAAGCACCGGCGTCTGGCCCTGTGCCGACGCAGCCTCAACGTGGTCAGATGCCTCAAGATCAACACCGTTGTCAGACATATACTCGATGTTTCCGATGAGCACCTGAGCGCCATTTACGCTCGCACTCGCTCCTCGTCCGGGCTCGGATGTGAACGACTCAGATACAGGCAGGTCGATCTTTCTCGACCTTGCCTCCGACACGATCGCATCTGCAAGAGGATGCTCAGAGTTCGCTTCGACAGATGCGGAAACAGCCAGCAGTTCATCCTCGCTGGTTCCGAAAACTTCAACTGAAGCGACGCTGGGCTTGCCTTCCGTGATGGTGCCGGTCTTGTCCATAACTACCGTGTCCACCTTGTGTGCCGTCTCCAGCGCCTCAGCGTTCTTGATGAGGATGCCGTTTTCAGCCGCTCTGCCCATTCCGACCATCACGGCCGTGGGCGTCGCCAGGCCAAGGGCACACGGGCACGCGATCACCAGCATCGCCACCGCGACCAGCACTGCATTCAGGGGCGCGGGTTCAGGCCCGAAGATCGCCCACACGGCGAACCCGAGCGCAGAAACAAGCAGAACTACAGGCACGAATCGCGCCGTAACGGCGTCAACCAGCCGTTGGACGGGCGCTCTTGAGCCCTGAGCCTGCTCCACGAGCTTCACGATTCCGGCCAATGCAGTCTCACTACCGACGCGAGTCGCGCGGAAGGTGAGCACTCCAGTGCCGTTCACCGTGCCTGCGTAGACCGGATCTTCTAGGCCTTTCGTGACGGGCATACTTTCGCCGGTGAGCATCGCCTCATCGATGGTCGATGATCCACTGAGGACCACTCCATCAACTGGGATCTGATCGCCAGGCTTGATGAACACTTCCATGCCATTTGTAACTTCGTAAAGCTGAACTCGGACTTGCTCGCCGTTCTCGATGATTGTGGCAGTGCGAGGTTGGAGGCCGATCAGGCGCTTGATGGCGGCCGATGTCCGGCCGCGTGCTCGGACTTCAAGGAACCGGCCAAGCAGGATCAGGCCGGTGATACTTGCAGATACATCGAAGTATGTGCCGGTATCGTGACCTGCGAACAGCGTTGCCTGCGATATCTCATCGCGCGCCAGAGTGACCCCCACGCTAAACGCGTATGCCGTCGTGGTGCCCACCGCGATTAGGGTGTTCATGTTGGAGGTGCGGTTCTTGAGTGCGCCCCATGCGCCCCGATAGAACGCAGCGCCTGCCCAGAACTGCACCGGCGTGGCAATGCCCCACAGGATCAGATTGATCACCGTGGGAGAAACGTCCTCAAGGGCCGGAATTGCGGTGTAGCGCATGATGATCATCATGACCACAGCAGATGCCAGAGCGAAGACCATGTGATTGCGCACGCCTCTTATGGCGGCGGCGCGGTTCTGCTCCTCGTCCTCGCCTTCAAGCTCAATAGGGCCTACGGAGAAACCAGCAGTCTCAAGCGTGCCTTTCAGATCCGCTAGTTCAACCGTTCGAGAGAGGGCGGTCAGATGCAGGACCCCCGCAACAGGATCACTTTCGGCGTCGATGATTCCGGGAAGAGTGTTCGCGGCTGCAAGCGCTGTATCGTATTCGTCAGGCTTGCTCAGGTTTTCTATTGTGACCGCGATCGAGTCCGTGGAAATGCCGTAGCCAGCACCACGCACTGCCGCAATAAGCACATTGGGAGATATATCCGGCGCAGTGACCGTGGCGCTCTCGGATGCTAGGCTCACTTCAACCCCATCTATGCCGCTTACTCGCTCCAGCGCGCTCGCCACGGTGGTGACACATGCGGCGCAGGTCATCCCCGTAATGGGTACGGTCAAAATATCGTTGTCGTTGGGGTTTATCGCGGTACTCATCGCTCGATGCCCTTCACCGCGTACAGGTCTACGAGTTCCTTGAGTACCTCGTCTTCGCGCCCATTCTTCACGCCGTCGATCACGCAAGTGTGGAGGTGTCCCTCCAGCAATCGAGTCTCAAGCTTGTCGATGGCGGCCTTGATGGCGTGCGTCTGCTTCAGGATGTCGACGCAGTAGCGGTCTTCCTGAATCATCTTTTTCACGCCCGCGATGTGGCCTTCAATGTAGGAGACGCGGTTGGTAGCGTCATGTTTCACGTCGTCGAGCATGTTTAGCCTTATGCGTCCAAGTGGATACCCATACCCCCCCCGTGGGGGTTTCATTCACATTACGCCTTGGGTGAGGGGCTGGCAACAGACTTGCATGAGGATGCGGTGAAGACTGGCGGTTTCAGAGTATGATTCCTGTCTCACGACAGGAACCTCCGGAGACGAAAACGCTTCAATGGCACAAAACCTCGCAGACCGATTCGCCGACTACGCACTCGACACCAACTATTCCGACATGACTGAGTCGGCTATCCACGAGACGAAACGTCGACTGATCGACGCTCTTGGCTGCGCTCTTGGTGCATGGGATGCGGACTCGCCAACAGCGGCGGAGCGGGTGGCAAAGCTGTCACGCTCAGATCAGGGTTCGCGCTCTCTCTACGGCTCGATGACCAGCCCGGACATGGCGGCATTCGTCAACGGAATACTCTTCCGATATCTCGATTTCAATGACACGTATCTCTCAAAAGAACCAGCGCACCCCAGCGACAACCTCGCGGCCACACTTGCCGCAGCAGAAGTCGCAGGATCAAGTGGTAAAGACCTGATCGCAGCCACCGTAGTCGCATACGAAATCCAGTGTCGACTGGCCGATGCGTGGAGCATTAGAGCTGAGGGTTGGGATCACGTCTGCTACGGCGCGTTCTCAACTGTCGTCGGCGCGGGCAAGCTGCTCGGTCTAACCAAAGAACAACTCATCCATGCGCAGGGAATCTCCGGAAACGCCCACATGGCGATGCGCCAGACGCGTGCCGGTGAACTCTCCATGTGGAAGGGCGCAGCGTTTGCCAATGCCTCACGTAACGGCGTTCTGTCTACACTGCTCGCAAAAGAGGGCATGACAGGCCCTGCTCCCATATTTGAAGGTGAGATGGGCTTCTTTGCTGAAGTCTCACACGGCGAGTTTGATATCCCTGATCTGGGCGGCAAAGACGGCGCCGATTTCATGCTGCCGAAGACTTACATCAAGTACTGGCCCGCCGAGTACCACTCACAAAGCGCCATCGATGCGGCACTTCAGTTGCGGGCAGAGATTGGCGATATAAGTGGGATTGCGTCCATCAAGTGCGAAACGTTCGACGCAGCAGTCGAGATCATTGCTGATCCGGAGAAGTGGCGCCCAAAGACACGTGAGACGGCCGACCACAGCCTGCCATATTGCATTGGCGTTGCGTTGGCGGACGGCGAGGTCGGCCTGCCACAGTTCGAGCAGGAACGGTTCTCGGATGAGTCGCTGCTCGACCTGGTCGCGAAGATCAAAGTGGTAGCGGATGACGAGATCAACACACGCTACCCGGAGAGCATCCCCAACCGAATCACCGTCAAGATGAACGACGGCAGCGAGCACCAGCGTGAGGTTTCGTACCCTCGTGGTCACGTCGGCAACCCGATGGATGACAGCGAAGTCGAAGACAAGTTCCACGGGATGGCCGACCGATGGCTGGACCGCTCAACGCAGGACAGCATTTTGGAGCGACTCTGGGCGTTGGACGACCAATCATCGCTCTCGCCAATCCTGGCTGAGTTCGCGAAGGCCAAATAACGCAATGGCGTCGCAATCTCCTGGAGCAAAGCTGAAGGCAGCATACGCAGACAAGTGCGTCTCGATGCCCGGCGTGTTCAACGCGCTCACCGGCATCATGGCCGAACGCAAAGGGTTTGAGGCGATCTATCTGTCTGGCGCCGCACTGACGGCGGGACACGGCGTGCCGGATATCGGACTGCTATCGCTATCTGAGTTCGTTGACGCCACGCGATTTATCACCGCCAAGACTGACTTGCCGCTTCTGGTCGACGCCGACACGGGATTCGGTGGCCCGCTGAACGTTGAGCGCACAATTTCCGAGTTCGAGAAGGCCGGAGCCGCCGCGATTCAGATCGAAGATCAGCAGATGCCCAAGCGCTGTGGTCACCTCTCGGGCAAGAGCCTAGTGACCAGCAGCGAAATGGAACAGAAGATCCGGGCTGCCGCGGCCGCTCGTTCTGATCCAGACTTCGTGATCGTTGCCAGGACGGACGCGGTTGCAGTCGAGGGATTTGACGCCGCGGTTGAGCGGTCGCTCCGATATCTCGACGCGGGTGCAGACGTCATCTTTGGCGAAGCGCTTGAGACAGAGGATGAGTTCGCTGAGTTCCGGAGACGCGTCGATGCGCCGTTGCTGGCGAATATGACGGAGTTCGGCCGCAGCCCGCTGTTAGGGCGCTACAAACTGGAAGAACTTGGCTATGCCATCGCACTCTTCCCGGTATCGAGCCTGCGGGCAGCGATGAAGGCGGTTGATGCACTATTCGACCAGATCGCCGGATCGGGCACGCAGACCGACGCACTTGGCAGTATGCAAACGCGGGCAGAGCTATACGATTTGATCGAGTACGACGGATACGAAGACCGAGACAAGAAGTATTTCGGATCGACCAACTAGGCCGCGTGACCAACTAGGCCGCACAAAAAGAAAAGGCTGACATGACGAATCCGACAGAGACCTACTACCCCGGACTTGAAGGCGTAATTGCTGGTGAGACTGGCATCTCCACCATTGCGGGTGGCCTCCAGTATCGCGGATATTCAATTCAGGACCTTGCGGAGAAATCGACTTTCGAAGAGGTCGCTTATCTGCTCATCCACGGCAATCTGCCGAGCGAAACTGAGTTCGCATCGTTCAAGACTCGCCTTGCTGGTGCTCGCAATGTTCCTGACGCCGTCTACACGCTCTACCGCTCGCTGCCAACCGACTCAAACGCCATGGACGTTCTGCGAACTGGCGTGAGCATCCTGGGCCACCACGATCCAGACACCGGTTCAAACGAGCTATCCGCAAGCATCGCCAAGTCCGAGCGCCTGCTCGCTGCAATTCCAACGCTGGTCACTGCATGGGCACGCATCAAAGCTGGCAACGACCCAGTGGCACCGCGCAGCGATCTCGACTTCTCAGCGAATCTGCTCAACATGCTTCACGGCTCCGAGCCAGCGGAAGTTGAGCGCCACGCACTGGACGTGTCACTGATTCTCTACGCAGAGCACGAGTACAACGCATCGTCATTCACCGCTCGGGTTGCCGCATCAACGCTGACCGATCTGCACGGCGCAGTAACGGCAGCAATCGCCGCGCTTAAAGGCCCGCTGCACGGAGGCGCCAATGAGAAGGCAGTCGAAGTGCTGGAAGAAGTTGGCACCAAAGAGAACGCGGAGCCGTGGATCCGGAAGGCATTTGAGACGAAGCGGCTCATCATGGGTTTCGGACATCGTGTCTACAAAGACGAAGACCCACGCGCCACGATCTTGAAGCGTTTCTGCATGGAGATATCACCTGAGCGCAACGCAACCGAATGGGAAGAGATGGCGGACATCATTGAGAAGATCATGTGGGATGAGAAGCACCTGCCGCCGAACATGGATTGGCCTGCTGGGCGGCTCTACCGGATGATCGGGCTGGAGACGGAGATCTACACGCCGCTCTTTGTTGCCGCACGCATCACGGGCTGGGCAGCGCACATCATTGAGCAGCACTCCGGCAACCGACTCATTCGGCCACGCTCCAACTACATTGGCCCGGAGCCGCAGAGCTACGTGTCGATGGCAGATCGCGGCTAGGGCAGCACCTCACCCATGAGCAACACGATTTACGTTACTGACGGTTCCGATTGGCTCTACTCGTACCGAGAGCAGTTGGAGAAACTTGATCCACCTGTTGAGGTGGTTACAGTGGAAGATGCGTCTGCAATCGGAAGCAACGCTTCAGATGCTCCCGGCTTGATCGCCGATCCCGCGCTCCTGACCGACGCTGCACTCGCCGAGTTGACCGGCCTGCAGAGCCTGCAGTTCACGACCACAGAGTTCCATCATCTTGATCTGCCTGCGTTGGAGCAACGTGGAGTGGTGCTGGGTGGTGTAAACCGAGCACTTGCGCCGCCCGCTGTTCAGCATTTGATCGATCTGGCCACAGCCACTGCCCGGCTGATCGGCCATCCCGGTGTCACCGGCGTCCCAACTTTTCCTGAGTTCGAGAACAAGGTCATCGGCATCATTGGCTACGGCTACACCGGGCCGGAGCTGATTCGACAGCTTGAAGGCACGCGCTGCAACTACAGGTATACCGATGTCAGGACGCCTCCGCGCGACACTGCGATACCGCCAAATACCAGGAGACTCACGCTGGACCGAGTGCTGGTCGAGTCCGACTACGTATTCATTCTCGTGCCGCTCACGCCCCAGTCCCGAGGCCTATTCGACCTGCGGGAGTTCCGCATCATGAAACCGGAGGCGGTGCTGATCAACGGCTCGCATCCTGATGTGATTGTGGCCGACGATCTGCTTACAGCACTGAACGATGGACTGTTCGCCGGGGCAGCTATCTCATACCGTGATGATGAGCTTGAATCACATCAGAAAGTGGTAGCTCTGAGCTATCCGAACACACCACCGGGCCACATTGCAGAGCGTGCAATCGGCTCGATTGCTGAGAACTTGGACGCTGTCCGCTCCGACCAGCCACTTCCTGCGCCAGTTGAGTCAATCGACGTTCCGTTAGTTGGCGACCCATCGTTCTGGTCTAATCGATTCACACCCCGGCGCGCTTGATAACGCCCGTGGAGTAACCAGATGATCATCGACACGCACGCCCATATCTACACGAGCGACAGTGATCGATACCCGATCATCGACAAGCCGTACGCCCCACCTGCAGGCTCCGGCTCACCTGAAGGTCTGATCGCTGAGATGGACGCCGCTGGTGTCGATAAGGTGATGATGGTCCAGACCACCACGTACTACGGCTGGGACAACTCATACATGCGAGACACCGTGCCGCAGTACAGCGACCGTGCGCGCGGTGTCTTCACGCTTGATCCGGAGCATCCGCACAGCGCCGACTTGATCTACTCGCTCGTCGACCGCGCAGGGATGACTGCATTGCGCACATATCCGGTACGGCAGGGCGACTACGACCACCCCGGCAATCGGGCACTCTGGGCGGCGTGCCGCGAGACTGGCACAACTATCAACGCGCTGATTGGCGAGGCCCGATACGCAGCGGAACTCGCTGCGATCATGACTGACTATCCGGAAGTCCCAGTAACGCTGGATCACGCCATCCATCTCGATATCGCCGCACCCGAATACAACGACAAGCTGTCCGCCACGCTGGGACTGGCCGATTGCCCCAACATGAACGCCAAACTATCATTCCTGGCCACCGGCTCAGCGGAAGAGTATCCGTTCACCGACATGCACCCGGCCACTCGCCAGATAATCGATGCCTACGGCCCAGAGCGCTGCGTGTGGGGCTCCGACTACCCACTCGACCTCTGGGCACCCAAGACGACCTACTCGGGCTATCTGCAACTGTTCCAGAACGATCTCGGCCTGAGCGAAGGCGAGAAAGACGCGATTCTTGGCGGCTCGGCAGACCGCCTCTACTTCTCGCGTTAAACGGGATGGCGCATGAACATCTCGTTCCGCCCCATCGAGCTTAGCGACGTCCCGCAGATCGTTCGATGGCTGCGCGATGAAGATGTCGCCCGCTGGTGGTGGGACGTCGCCGAAAAGACCGACGAGGATCTGACTTCTGAATACAGCAACAAAGCTCACGACCCTAGAACCGCCCGCTACGTCATCACCGTGGACGGCGCGGGGATCGGGATCATCCAGGCAGCAGTCCTGGCTAACTACCCCGAAACCGCGGCAGAAGTAGGCATCCCAAACGCCGCAGGCGTGGACGTATACATCGGCGAATCAGAGTGGCGAGACAGAGGCGTAGGAACACTAGCCATACGCCAGTTCGTCAATGAGATCGTATTCGCGATCCCAGGCGTAGAAATCTGCACTGTCGACCCAGAACCCGAGAACACCCGCGCAATTCGCGCCTACGAGAAGGCGGGCTTCCGATACGTGCGGACGTACCACTCCGAGGACAGCGGCTATGACGTTTACCTTATGTGGCAGGAGCGAGCGGCTACTTCGTGAAGTAGCTCCCGCCGTTCGGCGAAATCGTCTGCCCCGTCATGTAGTTCTGGCTGTTCGACGCCAGGAACACTGCGGTCGATGAGACATCTTCAACCTGCCCCGGCCGCTTCAACAGCGTCATCTCCACCACCACACCACCGCCGCCTGAGCGCAGTTCATCCCGCGTCAGGTCAGTCTCGATGATGCCCGGTGCGATGGCGTTAACGTGAATGTTGTGCTCGGCACCATAGCGGGCAAAGACCTGCGTCATCGTGACCAAGCCAGCCTTGGATACGGCGTAGTGAATCGTCTTGGGACCACCGTAGAGTCCGCTGACTGAGCCGATGTTGATTATGCGGCCGCTCTGATGTTTCTTCATGATTGGGAACACTTCCTGAGAGCATATAAACGGACCCTTCAGGTTCACGTCCATGATCTCGTCCCAGTCGGCTTCGGTCACATCCGGCATGAAGCCCTGCTTGTTGATGCCCGCGTTGTTGACCAGCACGTCTATGGTGCCGAACGCATCCACCGTGGCGGCGTAGCAAGCCTGTATCGATGACCTATCAGTCACCTCAAACTTCTGAACCAGCGCCTTCGCTCCGGCCTTCTCGACATCGGCAGCTGTCGACTCCGCGCCCGCCTGATCGCTGGCGTACGTGACGACCACAGCCTCCGCACCAGCCTTTGCAAACGCCACAGCGATACCTTCGCCAAGTCCGCGGCTAGAGCCAGTTACGACGCATACTTTGTTCTTCAACGGGGGGAGCCTCAATTTGTTGGTCTAATAAATGTGAGGTTCCAGCTTACTTCCAGACGACCTCTTCTGGCGTAGGCGGTACTTCATAGAGACCCGCGCCCTCACGACGTGGCGATGGCATTGGGACTCCGTCGCTGGGTGGCGCTGGAGCCGCAGCCAGCTCTTTCAACTTCGCTTCGTTAGCCGTGAATCCGATACCGGGTGAGTCGCCCAGAACGATGTAGCCGTCCTCAATGTGATTATCGACGGTGAGGCCTTCAGGCGGTCCCAAATCTTTGACCTCTTGCATCATGTGGTTGGGCATTGCGGCCGCAGCGTGCGCCATGTGATTTCCGGGCGCGCCTATGACGGACACCGGAAGCTCAAACAGATACGCGTTGTGGGCAAGCTGCATCGCACCGGTGATGCCCAGTCGGCCACCGAATTGCACGATATCGACCGCCTCTTCGGCAATCAACGCCAGATGATCGCCCAGGCTGCTGAGATTCTCTCCAGTGGCCACAGCGGCGCTCACATTCTGGCTAACGAGTTTGAGCCCCTCATAGTCCCAGCGCCGCACTGGCTCTTCAATCCACGTGATGTCGAAATGCTTTTCCATCTCGCTGATGTGACGAATCGCCTGCTTCGGCGACCAGTACTCGTTAGCATCCACACAAAGAATGGGCCGCTTGTTGTTGACGGAGAGAATGTCATTCACGATGCCGAGCCGCCGAATATCAGCGTCTACATCCAGCCCAATCTTGAGCTTCCCTGCATCCACGCCCATATCAGCGTACTGCTGATAGAACTCAGCAAGCTGGACGTCCGTTAGCGGCATATCCAGACCAGATGCGTACGCCTTCACCCGGCCTTCTGTCGCACCCAACGTCTTCCAGAGTGGCTCTTCGTTAATGCGAGCCTTCAGATCCCAGAGCGCCGTATCGAGCGCTGCGATGGCGTTCGCAGCCTCACCCTCAACACCGCCCTTGAACGCAACATCCGCCATCTTCTTGTGGAGTCCACGCACACCGCGAGGATCCTCGCCTTCGATGATCGGAAACAGCCTTGCGATTCCAGCGCCGCCGCCCAGCGTGACGCTTTCGATTCCCTCATCAGTCTCCAGCCAGAGAACAGATGTCCCCGCGATCGAGCTGCCACCGGGGGAGTTCGCATCGCCAAGCCGTCGGCCGCGATCGTACTTGTAGGAGAGTATTCGGTAACCGGTGATCTTCAAGCGTTACTCCACGGGCTCATCAAAATTGACCTCAAACAGCGGCGCACCTTCATACATCGCTTCAAGCCCGCCCGGCTGCTCCCCGTACCAGGGCCGCACGATGTTGATGGCGAACAAGATTTCACGACGCTCTGCAGGGTCGGTGATCACTCGCGCTGTCGCACCGAGATCGGCATGGACCGACTGCTTCAGGCTGAACGTGAACTTCGGATTTTCAATAACGTTCGCGAGCCAGCTTCTGGGGCCGGGCGTGCCGGTAATGAAGTACCGGCCAAGCGCACGGTGAAACCAGATCTCAATCCTCTTGGGCTGACCTGACTTACGGCCTGTGGTCGTGATATCGACCATATCGTCGAATTCAAGCGCCCTCACTACTGCTGCGCGCATATGCCTACTTCCAGACCACTTCGTCCGGCGTTGGTGGCACCTGGTACAACCCGGCACCCTCACGACGAGGGAAGGGCCAGCTAACGCCCGGTGGCGGGACCGGCACATCAACCTCAATTGCAGCCAACTTCTCCTCATCGACGATTAGCCCGAGTCCCGGTTCGTTGCCCAGGTGGATCCAGCCGTCGTCGATGTAGTTGTCGGTGGTGAAACATGGCTCCCTGAACGGATCGACCACTTCCAGCGCCAGGTGATTCGGCAGAGCAGCAGCCAGCGGCGCCATGAACTCGCCCGGGCAGTTCATCAGGCAGACCGGCAACTCGAAGGCGTACGCCATGTTGGCCACCTGCCGGCCACCCGTGATTCCTGTGCAGTTCGAGCCGAATTCAACAATGTCGACCGCTTCGTTTGCGATCAGCGCATAGAAGTCGCCGAGGTCGTTGATGTTCTCTCCCGTGGCCACAGCAGCACTCACGTTCTGGGAGACCATACGCAGGCCGTCGTAGTCCCAGCGGCGCGCAGGCTCTTCAACCCAGGTGATATCGAAGTGCTTCTCAATCTCGCTGATGTGACGAATCGCCTGCTTCGGCGACCAGTACTCGTTCGAGTCAATCGTGAGCATAGGTCGCGGCGTCACGCGCTGGAGACATTCGTTCATGATGCCGATGCGCCTGAGATCAGCGTCCATATCCAGCCCAACTTTGAGCTTTCCGCCGTCGATACCCTGATCGGCCATTCGACTGTAGAAGGTGTAGATCTCATCATCGGTAAGATTCAGATCGATGCCCGACGCGTAAGCCTTGACGCGAGGCTCAGAAGCCCCAAGCAGCTTCCACAGCGGTTGGTCGGCGATCTTGGCCTTCAAGTCCCACAGCGCGATATCGATGGAGCTGATAGCAGCGTTGGCTGCGCCTTCGTTGCCGCCCTTGAAGACCTGATCCATCATCTTCTTCCAGAGACCAATATTGCCTCTAGGATCTTCGCCTTCGAGGAGAGGGAACACCGAGGCGACGTAGTCGTTACCGCCGAGGGCGACGCCAGTAATGCCTTCATCGGTCTCAATGGAGAGTATCGATCCAGCCGACCACGTTCCGCTGCCTGATGGGGAGTTTGCATCCCCCAGCGCACGGTCCATTTCCCAGGTGTATTTCCTGATGTTGTATCCGGTGATTTTCATATGATTTTGAGTTCCTGTGAGTGCGCGGTTAGCTGGATGCGAGTTCTTCGGCGGATGGGGCAGGGGTGTACTTCAACCCGGCCGCGTTTTCGATCTCAGCCGCCGTGGCGGGCATCTGGTAGAGCCCAGCGCCACGTCGTCGACCCAGCGGGCTCGCCTGTGAAGTTCGAGGCAGAACCTCAACCGCTGCTCGCGCAAGCTCATCCTGCAAGATCTCGATGCCGTTGCCAGGGTCGTCACCCGGGATCATCCAGCCATCTACAACCTTTGTGTTCGACGTGAACACCGGGCCGTATTCCACCTCATTCACTTCCATGATCCCGTGATTCGGCATACTCGGCGCAATGTGAGCATGAAAGTTGCCTGTCGAACCGCCAAGCGTCACTGGGAGTTCGAAACCGTATGCGGCGTCTGCAAGTTGCAGTGCTCCGGTGATGCCGGTCATCCCAGAGCTGACCTGCACGACATCTGCCGATCCGTGATGGAAGTACGGCAGGAAATCACCCAGAGTGTCCAGGTTCTCGCCAATACACACGGCGGCCTTCACGCTGTCCTTGATGCGTCGCAATCCCCGGAAATCCCAGCGGCGGGCGGGCTCTTCAACCCATGTGATATCGAACTGCTCTTCAATCTCTCGGGTGTACCGAATGGCCTGTTTTGGCGACCAGTACTCGTTAGCGTCGATGAGCAGGGTAGGGCGATCCGTGTTGCGCTTGAGTGCATCGTTCATGATGCCAACTCGACGAATATCAGCGTCTTGATCCAGCCCAACCTTGAGCTTGCCACCCTTGAATCCCAGATTAGCCATCGAACCATACCAGTCGGCCAGTTCCTCGTCATTGAGCGGCATTTCGATACCACTCGCGTAGCCGAGTGCCTTTGGCGTTGAGCCACCAAGCGTCTTCCATAGTGGCTCGTTGTTGGCCTTGGCCTTCAAGTCCCACAGCGCAATATCGATCTGGCTTATGGCGTCACCAACAATGCCATCGTGGCCCTTCTTGAACGCCTTCGACACCATGTCGAACCAGATTCCTCGCACTCCAGCAGGGTCTTTGCCCACCACAACCTCATCTACGAAGCTGTGAATCG
>CAUZJA010000013.1:0-26632 GCA_963579925.1 Dehalococcoidia bacterium
AGTCGAACTTGCTCCAACTGCGTTGTCCGCATCGGGAGTCGTAAACGTAGAAATCGTTTGCATCTTCTTTGACGGGGAGGCACCCAGAACAGAGTCGGATGAGTATGTTGAGATCCTCAATGCTGGTGCAGTCGATGCAGACCTGACCGGCTGGATACTCCTCGATAGCGCAGATGGTCGGCCGTCGTTTGAGTTCCCTGAAACTATTCTGGCGTCCGGGGAAACCGTGCGGGTGTATACACATGAGGTTCACTCGAGGTTCGGTGGTCTGTCCTTCCAGAGTGGCGCTGCTATCTGGGCGAACAGTGTTCCCGATGAGGCGTCGCTCCTGAATACGAATGGAGAGGTCGTAAGCACCGCCACATATCCACCGGGATGCAAAGACTTGTAGAGACCGTTCGCACATTCATTCAGACGTACTGCCACGGGGTGATTGACACATGCGCTATCGCCGCATAGGTTGGATGAGAACATTAGTGCGGATTGGTGACGTTCTCAAAGAGTTTTGAGGGTGGATCGTCACTTAGTCGCAACCGAGCGTCGACAGAGGTCGACAGGGAGTGAGAGACCGGTGGCAGATCTGTCAGATCGTCAACGAAAGATGCTGGAGTTCATCTCCAATTTTATGGATGAGAATGGGTATCCTCCCACGGTTCGCGATATTCAAAACGGATGTGGGATTAGCTCCACGTCTGTTGTTGACTACAACCTGAACGCGCTCAGGGAGAAAGGCTTCCTACGCCGTCACGCAGATGTATCTCGAGGGCTCGAGCTGTTGAATCGGAAGCAGCCTGAGGTAGAAAGCGTTGCGGTCCCTATCCTGGGACTGATCGCTGCTGGCTCGCCAATATCTTTGCCCAGTGCGGACGCTCCCTTGCCCACAGAGGCCGATGAGTATGTTGAACTGCCTCAGAGTGTTATTGGCGATGGAAGCAAGCTCTACGCGCTGCAGGTGAAGGGACAGTCGATGATCGACGCCCTGATAGACGACGGTGACCTCGTGGTGATGGAGAGCGTGAAGACTGTCGCTGACGGCGAGATGGCCGCGGTGCGATTGAAGCGAGATGAGGAGACGACTCTCAAGAAGTTCTACGCAGAAGGGCCAACCGTTCGCCTACAGCCAGCCAACAGCACGATGGAGCCAATTCGCGTGTCTGCAGATGACGTTGAGGTGATTGGTAGAGTGGTTGCCGTGTGGAGAGACTTCAACTAGGTCTGGTCGCTCTTTGGCTCTGTGATGAGCTTCACGGATAACGTGAGATTACCGTGAACGAGGCCATATATCGTTGACTGGGCGATATGTCAGTGCGAACATTGGGTTGTTCGGCGTGTCGAATACAAGTTCGTGCACATCACGCCACTGAATAGGAGAGACGCCCGTGCCAAGCATCGGCCCACTTGAAATTGTCATTATCCTGGTGATCATCCTCGTCATCTTCGGAGTCGGTCGACTGCCAGAGGTTGGTGGTGGGATTGGCAAAGGCCTCAGAGAGTTCCGATCTCAACTCAAGGGCGACGGATCAGAAGACTCAGATGATGAGTCAACTGAAACCAAAGCCTAGATACCTCTGATCAACAAAAAAGCCCGGGATTTCCCGGGCTTTTTTGTTGGATGTTTTTAGTTCATCTCTTATTTCAGGCAGACGGGGAGATCTCAGTCGACTCAGACTTGTCTCGTTTGGCACCAACCCTCGCCAGTAGATAGCCCACCAGGTATAGAACTATGATCGGCCCGGCAACCAGCGACTGATTGAAGGGGTCAAAGGTTGGAGTGATCATCGCTCCAACCACAAATGCTCCGACAACCGCGTATTTGAATTTGCTCAAGAAGAACTGTGGCGTTGCAACCCCGATCTTTGCAACGAAGAACATCACCACCGGCAGTTCAAATGACAGTCCCATCCAGAACAGCAACATCGTAACCAAGTTCAGATATGAGCCAATTCGAATCAGAGGCGTGGCAACATCGCCGGCGAAGTTCAGAAGGAAGCTGATTGCGGGTGGGATGAGGATGAAGTATCCGAAGGCGATCCCTCCAGCGAACGAAAGCAGTGCAAACGGCATCAGCAAGTAGAGCCATCTGCGCTCCGTGCTGCTAAGTCCCGGTCCCAGGAACAGGCTCATTTGGAGCGAGAAGAACGGCAATGTAACCAGAGCGCCAGTCATAACAGATATCTTCACCGCTGCGCCCCAGAATTCCGTCAGGTCCGTGAAGATGAGAGTCCCACCGGTGAACGCGTTTAGATCTTCAGCTGGCTCAACCAGAAACCTGATGATGTGGCGGTGAAATGCGAGAGACGTTCCTACCGTGAGGATGAAAAACAGTGCGACCCAGGTGAGTCGTCGCTTCAGTTCACCAATGTGGGAGAGGAACGGCATCTCCCTCTGGGCCGACACGGCTACGTAGCCTCAGGCCCGGATTTGTCTTCAGGCGACTCTGAAGTCGATTCTGCCTCAACCTCTGCCGTTGCCGGAACATCATCGGCCGCAGGCTCCGATCCATCGCCCGGGTCGCCGGATTGTGCAACGGCACCCTCTGGCGCAGGCAGATCAACTGGCGGTGGAACTACTCGCTTCTTCGGCTTGTCGTCAGGATCTGAAATATCCGTGCTCTCCATAATCAGCGACGTGAACTCATCACGCTGTTCTCGGAGTTCGCGCAAGACCTTTCCGAAGGTCTTGCCAGCCTCAGCCATCTTCTTGGGGCCAAGCAGGAAAAACGCAAGGATTGCGACCACCATGATCTCCATGGGGCCGATGCCCATAATGTTCATGACGTGGCGCCCGCCAGCATATTGTGTCCGGCGCAGGTGGGGCGATCTGCATCTCGAATCACATTGGCGCTCAATAGAAGCTCTCCGGTGAGGCAAACTGGCAGCCCGACGACGTTTAAGTAGCAGCCTTCGATAGATGCTGCTGGCATGAATGACTCATCTTGAATTCCGTAGGCGCCGGCTTTGTCCAAAGGGCTCCCGCTCTCGACATATTCTGCAATTTCAGATGCATCGTAGTTTCGCATATTTACGAGGGTGGATTTGTGGCCCGATATGAGGTTGCCGTCCACTACAACTGCCACCCCGGTGATGACGGTGTGACTACTGTGTCCAAGCTCTTGAAGCATTCGTCGTGCGTCCTCTACACCGTGGGGTTTGGCATAGAGAACGCCATTCTTAGACACCACGGTATCCGCACCTATGATCGTGGCTTCAGGCATGTTCACTGCTACTGCTTTCGTCTTTGCTTCAGCGAGCGCAACCGCCAATTCAGTGGCCGAGAGTCCTTGGCCGATGGCGTCCTCGTCAACGTCGGAGACCTGAATGACGAATTCGAAACCAGCGGAAATCATGATCTCCAAGCGGCGCGGCGAACCAGAAGCCAGAATCAGATTGGCTGATGACAACATCACTTTTGACGTCTGCACGCCCATGATCACGCCTTCTTCAGGATGGCAATGCATTCCACGTGGTGCGTCTGCGGAAAGAGGTCCACAGGCTGCACCTCTTCAAGTATGAAGGAGCCTCCATCACATAGCGATGCCAGATCACGTGCCATCGTCTGAGGATCGCATGAAACCATGGCGATTTTTCCGGGTTGAAGCTGTTTTGTGGCTTCAATGGCCTCAGGATGGCAGCCGCGGCGGGGTGGATCGAGGAT
The DNA here is from genome assembly GCA_963579925.1 of Dehalococcoidia bacterium. Taxonomy (GTDB): domain Bacteria; phylum Chloroflexota; class Dehalococcoidia; order Lucifugimonadales; family Lucifugimonadaceae; genus UBA1151. The sequence continues at coordinate 3,655 of CAUZJA010000013.1, forward strand.
CAGTACGTCGACCTCACCGCTGAGTTCCGGCATCGCCTCTTCGGTCCGCGCTTCAATGAATTCGATGTTTGGAATGTCCTGCGCATTGTGTTTGGCGTCCTCAACCGCAGAGTTAGACTCTTCGATGACGATCACCCGCTTGACGTAAGGGGCGAGCATGATCGCAAAAGTGCCAACGCCCGCGTAGGCATCAATGAGCGTCTGATGATCTTGTAGCTGTAAGCGCTCTGCCAGAATCTCCGCTAGATTCTCTGCCTGCGCAGTATTGACCTGGAAGAAAGACGACCCGGCCACGCGATAGGGACGGCCGTTCAATGTCTCCGTGTAGTCGCGGCCGCCGGATTCCATCTCTATGGCGGGATTTGGCAGCTTCGGCTGGATCAACATATCGCCAGTGTTTACGCCGACGCGAACCGACATCTGTGTCATACCGCGAACGCGATCCTGCATCTTGCCTAACGCGCCGTTTATCTGATCAGTCATCAGCATGCACTCGTCCACTCGGAGCCACTGTCTTGTGTGGCGGTTCACGTAACCAATCTCGCCACTCTGGCGGACGGTGAAGCGGGCATGGTTCCGGTAGCCGAAGTTGTCTGGGGAAGGGAGGACAGGGAGGATGTTTACGTCAGCAAAATCTGGGTGCTCGCGAATGGCTCGCTCGACGCGCTCTCGTTTGAGATCGAGCTGACGTTCGTAGGTGACGTGCTGCCACTGGCAACCGCTGCATGCCAGATAGTAGGGGCACTGCGGGTCTGTGCGGTCAGAAGAAGGATTGTCGATTTCGACGACCGTGGCAGCGAGGGAGTCAGGGTAGCGGCGTGTTATCTCAACCTCCACCGTCTCGCCCGGAACGCCGCCAGCTACCGCAACGCGGATGCCTTCATAGGTCGCGCTGGTTTCGCCCGTCTCATGCGGATCGCCTAATTCCAGTTTGATCCGATCGCCGCGATCGATTCCCAGTTCGTCAGTTATCCAGGGGCCCTTAAACTTCTTGTTGCGGCCTTTATAGCGTTTTCTACTCAATTTGATCCGAGTTGCTTGGTGTGAATCAGGGATGTCCAGAATCGGGACCTCTAATTGTATTGGTGCCCGAAGCAGTTTGGATCAAATCAGGACTCAGATTGCAGCGATTGCTCTGCTATCCTTCAATAAGGTCTCACGCGCCTTGTTATGCACTCGAGGCCAACTGGGACCCTCTCATCGAAAGGCCAGACTCTTCATTGGAACAAGAACGCCGACTTCCTGACTGGTTCAAGGTCAAATTTCCGGGCGGTGAAAATTACGCTCGGATCAAGAACCAGATGCGGACTTACAAACTCAACACAGTGTGTGAGGAAGCTGCTTGCCCAAATATTGCCGAGTGCTGGGGTCGCGGTACGGCTACCTTCATGATTCTGGGCGACACCTGCACGCGGGCATGCTCCTACTGCAATGTGAAGACGGGTAGGCCACTCAGCCTCGATCTTGGCGAGCCTATGCGAGTGGCCAAGACCGTGCAGGAGATGGATCTCAAATACATCGTTGTCACCAGTGTTGATCGTGATGATCTTGAAGACGGCGGCTCGGGCATATTTGCTATGACCATAAAGCAGATTAGAGAGCATACCCCGGGAATTCACGTTGAAGTGTTGATCCCCGACTTTAACGGCGACGAAGCGGCGCTCAGGACGGTTCTGGAACAGCGCCCCGATGTGTTGAGTCACAATATTGAATCGGTACGCAGGATATTCCGGAAAGTCCGGGCACGGGGCGATTATGACCTCAGCCAGGAATTGCTTCAGCGCGCGAAAGAGATCCAGCCTGAGTCGTCCACCAAGTCAGGCATGATGCTAGGACTGGGTGAGACGAAGCCTGAGGTGCTTCAGACGATGGAAGATCTCAGGGCGTCGAACGTTGAACTTCTGACTATCGGTCAGTATCTGCGCCCTACCAAACGCCACCATCCGGTGATCAGGTTCTACCACCCGGATGAGTTCAAAGAGTTTGAAGAGGCGGGATTGCAGATGGGCTTCAAGCACGTGGCTGCTGGGCCGTTGGTGCGAAGTTCATATCATGCAGAAGAGCAGCAGCGAGCTGCCCAGGGCCGGGAACTCAGCACGGTATAGTTAATTTCACGAAAGTAGGAGGATTGAGATGATGGTTGAAAGCGTTTCTGATCCGAAGATGGACTTGGTGTTGCAGAATATTGAGACCATGGTCGCGTCCGAAGGTGGCTCGCTGGAGCTCGTGAATCTGGGTGAGACATCACTTGAAGTGAAGTACTACCCCGGCGTCAACGAAGAGTGCCCGGAGTGCGTTCCCACGCACGAGGCTGTCACCCGCTTCCTCTCCACATCGCTCAAGATCCACGTTCCTGAGATTACCGACGTCAGCGTTACCTGATTTCTGGATCATAGTTGGCAAAAACTTCTCGCGTTAGCCGATCAGCGGCAATAAAGAAGATCCCCCTAAGGTTCGGAAAATCGAATCTTGAGTTCGAGATAACTCAGCGGCTCTTTAGCAGCTTTAAAGTTGATGCTGGGACCCGATTCCTGTTGCGGACCGTCGCCTCCGAACTTGAAGCCGCGCCTCGGAAGGTTCTTGATGTTGGCTGCGGGTATGGCCCGCTAGGTATAGCAATGGTCGCAACCGGTCTGGCAGACCGCGCCCACATGGTTGATCGTGATGCGCTGGCGGTCGAATACTCCCGTCGCAACGCCGTATTGAACGCAGTTTCCGCCAAGGTTGAGGCATACGGAAGCCTTGGTTACTCAGACGTACCCGAGGGGGAGTTTGACCTGATTATGTCCAACATCCCCGGCAAAGCGGGGGCGGATGTAATTGAGTCGATCGTGCTGGATTCACGCAACTATCTATCGGCGAACGGGAGTGTGGCATGCGTGGTGGTATCACCGCTTGGTGAGTTCGTGGATGATTTGCTGGCGTCTGACGACATGATCTCGGTGAGCGCTCGAGAGGCAAATCAGCACTACGTCACATACCACTATCGGTTCACTGATCCACCCGTCGATCTAGGCCTGATCGCACCTGATCTGGATATGTATTATCGCGGCGAGAGCACCATTGATGGATCACCTGAGGGTGCTGAGTTGCAGACGGCACGGGGTATCGAAGATTTTGAGATAGCCGGCCACGGCACGGCACTCCTCGTCCGCTGGATTACTGAGACAGAAGTGTCGGGCAATCCGGACGTATTCGTCTATGAGCCAGGGCAGGGGCATGTCCCGCTAGCCGCAATGCTGGCAAAGGATCCCGCCTCGCTGACACTCAGCAGCCATGATCTGCTTGCCTTGCGCTATGCCAGGCACAACCTGGTGGCCAACGACTACGATCCGGAACGTGTCAATTTATCGCATGTATTTGAGATGCCAGAGTCGATGCCGGATGCCAAGCAGCATGATCTGGTACTTGGCCGTTTGCGAGGCGATGAAACGATAACCGATTGCGCGTTGATCGCTGCTCGATCGAAATCTCTGCTGAAGCAGGGAGGTACAGCGGTGTTCGCTGGCGGGTCAACGTTCATCACACGACTAGAGCAGGCCGTTCGTCATACGAGCGGCCTTTCAGTGGGCGTGCGCCGCAAACATCACGGCTACAGACTTCTCGCCTTCGACGTCAGCTAAAGCTGGCACGCTCCATCCTATCCGTGCGGCCTTGCCGCCAGTGCCAGATTTGCTGTTAGCTGCGGAACTCCTGGACCTCGAAACATTCGAGGATGTCGCCGTCTTCGAAATCACTGAAGTTCTGTAACGTGACTCCACCTTCGAATCCGGTCTGCACGTCTCGGACATCCTCCTTGAAGCGGCGTAGCGATAGCACTCGTCCAGCGAAGACTTCTTCGCCACGTCTGAGCACGCGAACACTTGCCGTCCTTGAGAAGAAACCGTCCGTAACTCTGATACCAGCGGCCTTGTCTCGACGTCCCGCTGAGAATACCTGTTGCACAATTGCCCGACCAAGAGTGACTTCGCGCTCTTCAGGAGCGATAAGTCCTTTGGCGGTGTTTTCAACATCGTCGACCAGCTGGTAGATGATATCGTAAGTGCGGATCTCCACGCCCTGGCTATCAGCCTGACGCACGGCGCCGGGTTGAGCAAACGTCTCAAATCCAAACACAATAGCTTCGGATGCAGCGGCGAGCATAACGTCGGAGTCGTTAATGACTCCAGTACCGATACTCAGTATGTTTACTTTGATCTCTTCGATGGACGCTGGTTCCAGTGCGCGACGAACGGCGTCAATGGCACCCTGGCTGCCTGTCTTAATCACGAGGTTCAGTTCAACGTTGCCTTCAGCGCCGCGTGACCGCATGATCTCAGCCATCGTGGTGGCCCTGCGTCCGCTCTCTCGACCGGGAGCAAGCCTCTTGCGAGCGTTTACTAACTGACGGGATGTCTTGTCATTCTCAACGATATCGAAAGAATCGCCAGGTTCAGGCAATCCGTCGAGTCCAAGAATCTGGATTGGTGTTGACGGGCCGGCTTCTTTGGTTACCTGACCAAATCCGTCGGTCATGGCGCGAATTCTGCCGCGGTTGGTTCCAACAACAATGCTGTCGGCGAGGTGTATCTGGCCTGAGCGGATGATGACACTGGCGAGAGGGCCACGCTTCTGGTCTACGTGTGATTCGATCACGACTCCGGAACCTGGCTTATCCGGGTTAGCTACAAATCCCTCTACTTCTGCCACCAGCAAAATGGCTTCAAGAAGCTCGTCGATGCCGTCCTTTGTGATTGCTGAGACTTCAACGACCATAATGTCTCCACCGAAGGACTCAACGACCAGATCATGCTCAGTCAGCTGAGCTTTGACCCGATCCGGATCTGCTCCTGGCAGGTCGATCTTGTTGAGTGCGACGATGATGGGCACACCGGCAGCTTTTGCGTGCTCGATTGCCTCCACGGTCTGGGGCAGAACACCGTCATCGGCGGCGATGAGGAGAATTGCGATGTCAGTTGCCTGCGCTCCACGGGCGCGCATAGCGGTGAACGCGGCGTGGCCGGGAGTGTCGATGAATGTGATGAGTTCATCTTTGTATCGCGCCTGATAGGCACCGATGCTCTGTGTGATTCCACCGGCTTCGGCATCGACTACCTGTGATCCGCGAATGGAGTCCAGAAGCGTGGTCTTGCCGTGGTCCACGTGACCAAGAATCGCAACGATGGGCGGACGCTTGACTGCGTTCTCATCTTTGTCAGACTCAACCTCGGCACGATTGGCGGCTTCACTCTCTGTCTTCTCCTTTGGTCGCAGCACGGCGATCTCAAAGGAGTGAGCAACCTGTGCGGCCGTCTGGAAATCAATTTCCTCGTTGACGGTTGCCATGATGCCCAGTCGGAGTACTGCTTTTACCGCGTCAACATGAGTGATGTGCAGGACCTCAGACAGGTCTCCCACGGTAATTTGCGCGGGTAATTCAATTGGGCCTTCCGGCTTCTCTAGCGCTGCGACTGCGCTATCTGAATTATCCGTCCTTGGACGACGTGGTCCACGCCGTCCCGGTGGGCGCCTTCTGGCTCCCGGTTGCCTCCGCCTTGGCATACGCTAAATCATTCTCCTGATTACGAATTGAAAGAGCAGTTTTTGAACCTGCCCTTACTAAATTACTGTGCTGTGGAAGTCACTAACTTTACTCCGAGTGTGAGACTTACTCCACCCGAATATTTTCCGATGCGCTCACGTTGTTACCAGCCCAGGCCATTAGCTCCGCCGCAGACCTTGTTTCAACTGGTGACTTAGTCGCCCGTGCAATCTTTCTGTTTTGTACCGCATCAACCCAGCATTGCCGAATTCGGCAAATGTATAAACCTCGCCCGGGAACGCTCTTCGTCGGGTTTATGGAGAACTCCCCGGTTGGTGAACGTACCAATCGGACCAACTCTAATTGCGGTCGTTTTGTGCGACAGGCCACGCAGGTCCTGAGCGGCACATGCTTTTGAGTCACACGCGAACCTCAGCGCTTTTGAGGCGCCGGACTAACTACGATTTGTTGTCAGGAGTGGGGGAAGGAGAGGTCTTCTTGGCCTGCGCACGACGTGCCTTGGGGCTCAAGTTGGCCCCACCACGTCCACGCCGACTCCGTCGGCTTGATGACATGTCACGGTAGCCAACGATGTCTTCAGCGAACCGAAGTCCACCACCGCCTTCGCCATCAGCTCCGCCAACCTGCCAGATATCTTCCGATTCAACGGCGGCGGCTGCGGCGGCCAACTCTTGCTCCGCACGCTCAGCGTCGGCCTTCTCCTGCGCTTCAAGAGCCTTGATCTCTTCTTCAAGAGCCATAAGGGCCAACTCTTCTTCAGCGGAGGTGCCGGATGCTGCGGACTCATCGATGATTTCCGCGGCTATCTCAACAGCGGATGGAGCTTCAGCCACGTCGGATTCCCCAGTCACCTCAGCAGGTGATTCAGCGGCTATCGCTTCACCTTCCGCGGTCTCCGGAGTCTCTACTGCGTCAGTGGCTACAGCGTCAACAACAACCGCCTCTGCGGCCTCGCCTTCGACCACTGGAGCATCTGCGGTAGCTTCAGCGGCTACCTTTGGTACTTCCTCAGTAACAGGAGCCTCATCGAGTGAACTCTTGATATCAATATGCCAGTTGGTCAGCTTTGCGGCCAGTCGCGCATTCTGGCCTTCTCGACCTATTGCCAGCGAGAGCTGACGGTCAGGCACGATAACTGCGGCACTGTTCTCTGCTTCATTCAGCGTCACCTTGTCCACTTGAGCGGGGCTCAGAGAACTGGAGATGAACTGGATGGGATCCTCGTTGAATTCAACAACGTCAATCTTCTCGCCCATGAGCTCGTTGACAACGTTCTGAATTCGGATTCCACGAAGGCCAACACACGCGCCAACCGGGTCCACACCTTCTTGGTTAGACGAGACGGCAACTTTGCTTCGTGCGCCTGGTTCTCTGGCGATCGACTTAATCTCTACGACGCCGTTGAAGATTTCAGGCACTTCAGTTTCAAATAGTTTGCGGAGCAACTCAGTGTGTGTGCGGGAACCGACAATTTCCGGGCCGCGGACACTCCGGCGTACTTCTGAGATATACACCTTGAGGCGCATACCGGGGCGGTAGCGCTCTCGTTGAATCTGCTCCGTCGGAGGCATGATTGCTTCTGCACGACCAAGGTCCAACGTTATGAACCTTGGGTCTATACGCTGAACTGTGGCAGTGACGACTTCGCCCTCTTTGCCCACATATTCGTCAAATACCAACTCGCGCTCTGCGTCACGAAGGCGTTGCATTACGAGCTGCTTGGCAGTCTGTGCTGCGATGCGTCCGGGGTTGCTCTCGATCATGCCTGTGCGGATCTGGTCTCCCAGTTGCGCGGTTGGCTCGTGAGTCCTTGCTTCTTCAAGGGTCCACTCAGATTCGGGCTCTTCAACCTCTTCAACAACGTTACGAACGGTGTGAACGGTAACGTCGCCAGTTTCCTGATCTAGCTCCACTATAACGTCTTGGCCGCCGGCGATTTCATCCCGCTTGTAGGCAGCAGTCAAGGCATCTTGAACTGCGCTCACCACGATGTTTGGTGGGAGGCTTCTTTCTGCGGCAAGTTGCGTTACGGCGAGTAACAGATCACTTTTCATTACCGACGCCTCCTAGCCCAGATTTTTGTTGGAGAAACGAAAGATCGTATACAAACAAAAAAGTGGGCTTACCCCACTTCCTCATAAATATCCCCAGTACTATCGTAAATTATACCGCTTTGAATCTCCTTAGACAATTGCTTCACTGACGTGTTTCAGGCACATCGCCCGGCGTATGCTTGAAAACCTCTTCAACAGGGTCTCGGAGGACGTCTTGACTCGTTTGGCTTTAGTGATCGATTTTGACGGGACGATAACGACCGAAGATGTGGGTCTTCAGATCATCACGGAGTTCGGTCTGGCTGGATGGGATGAGGGCATAGTTCGGTACCGATCAGGCGAATTCGGGTCCCGCGAACTTCATGAATGGGAAGCTGCGTATCTTTCGTCCGCGCAAGAGTCAGATATGCAAGATTTCGCTCGAGAAAAGGGCGAAATTCGGCCGGGGTTCAAAGAACTTATCGCCTACGCACGATCGCATGATATTCCGCTAGAAATCGCCTCCAGCGGATGGTCGTTTTACATCGACGCAATCCTGGGGAAGTTTGAACTGACGGAGGTGCCGTACATTTCTGCGAAGGCAGACTTCACACTGGGTGATGTTGCAGTGTTCGCCCCCAGCCCACGTGCGAAGTTGTGCGATATTAACGGCATCTGCAAGTGCGACAGGGTGCGCCCGCTTCAGAGTGACGATTACAAAGTCGTGTTCATCGGTGACGGACTGTCCGACTTCTGCGTGTCCGAGCAGGCCGACGTGATTTTCGCCACTCGATCACTACGGAAACACTGCGAAGACAACCAGATCGAGTTCACCCCATTTGAGGATTTTCACGACGTTCTTCGAGCGCTTGAAGAGCTCCAGAAGACCGAAGCCTAGCTGTCCAGCATGCCCTTGATCGTGTCCACGGCATCGGCCACGGACGCGTAGGTTGCCTCGCTGTCGGTACGAAGTTTCAACTCGATCTGCCCGTTCGTTAGCCCGCGGCGGCTAATCACAACTCGCACCGGAATGCCGATCAGGTCAGCGTCCTTGAACTTCACGCCGGGCTTCTCATCGCGGTCGTCGTAGAGCACGTCGAACCCAGCCCTGGTGAGTTCATCGTAGAGGCCATCGGCCGTCTCTCGCACTCCTTCATCGTCAGCGTTGAGGCTGGCCAGGTAGATGGTGTATGGGGCGATAGCGGCGGGCAACGTCATGCCGTTGTCATCGTGATGCGCTTCAATTATGCCGCCCACAAGTCGGCTGACGCCCAGGCCGTAGCAACCCATGATGATCGGGTGCGATTCTCCGTTTTCGTCGAGAAAATTAGCGTCGAGACTGTCGCTGTAGATGGTTCCAAGCTTGAACACGTGACCAACTTCAATTCCGCGAGCATCCTTGAAGCGACCACCATCGATCGGGCAGATGTCTCCGGTCGTCGCATTCGCGATGTCGACGACCATGTCTGCCTTGAAGTCACGGGGGAAATTGACGTTCTTGATGTGGAATCCCTCCTTGTTGGTGCCTGCCACAAAGTTGGTTCCAAGGGTCATTGAGTCGTCAACAATAGAACGGATGCCTTCCAGCCCAACAGCTGAGGCAGAACCTGGTATGAGATTGGCCTTCGCCACTTTTGCTGCCGATGCAAAGCGTGGCTCCACACCGCCAAGTACATTGCGCAGTTTGATTTCATTCACTTCAAGATCACCGCGGATTGTGACGATGATGATTTCATCGCCTGCCGCGTAGAAGACGGCCTTCGCTGTCTGGTTGGTCGCGATGCCAAGTGAATCCGCCAGCGCTTCAATGGTCTTGATGCCTAGCGTGGCAATCTCTTCCATCTCAAGCGGCTCTTCTTCAGGGTTGGCCTGCTTGACGAACTCAGCCTTCTCAACGTTCGCGCCGTAGTCGCCGTTCTCGCAAAGCAGCACAGTATCCTCACCGCTCTCAGCGAGCAGAATGAACTCCTGTGAAGACTTGCCGCCAATGCCACCGGAGTCGGCTTCGACAATCGCCACTTCCAGGCCACAGCGGGTGAATATGTTGATGTACGCCTGAACCATCAAGTCGTAGCTCTGGTCGAGGGACTCCTCCGTTGCATCGAAGCTGTAGGCGTCCTTCATCATAAATTCGCGCGTACGCAGGAGGCCGGCACGAGGGCGCGGCTCATCTCTGAACTTGGTCTGCACCTGGTAGAGGTTCACGGGAAGGTCGCGATAGCTGTTCACATTGGCCTTGACCATGAGAGTCACGGCTTCTTCGTGGGTTGGTGCGACGATCATAGGGCGACCACGACGGTCTTGAAAGGTGGCGAGCGGCGGGATGAACGTGTCGGCCCGACCAGACGTTTCCCAGATCTCACGAGGCTGGATCACCGGCATGCTGACTTCCAGCGCACCAGCGGTGTCCATCTCTTCGCGAATGATGCCAGAAATCTTCTGCTGCATTCGCCAACCCAGGGGGAGGAACTGGTAGCTACCCGCGGCAAGCTGTTGAATATATCCAGCACGCACCAGCAGCTGATGGCTGATCGTGTCGGCATCGCTGGGGGCTTGGCGGAGGGTTTTCCCGAAGTATCTGCTCAGACGCATTTAACGCTTAGTCCTTAGTTCTGGGTTTTCAAATGTACGAATTATCAAATGTAGTGAGGTACACGACTCACAGTAAAAGCAGGGATCAGAATCTTCTCGCTGAATCCGGCCCACTGAACCCGGAATGAACACGAAGTTGGCCTGAGTAGCTTACGCCTGCGAGTCCGCCATTTCGGCTTCGGTAGCGCGCACTTCCTGCATCAACGCTTCCAGCATTTCAGACTCTGCCACAACTTTGGCTTTGGCACCTTTGCGGAAGATCACCGCACGACCGTTGCCGCCAGCGATCCCAATATCGGCATCTTTCGCTTCACCGGGGCCGTTCACTTCACAGCCCATGACGGCAATCTTGAGTGGAGTCTTCACTTCTTTGATGAACTGCTCAACGCTGTTCGCGAGCTTGAGGACATCCACATCTGCCCGGCCACAGGACGGGCAGGCGATCATGATCGGGCCTTTGTCTCGCAACTTCAGAGACTTCAGAATCTCATACCCGGTCTTGACCTCTTCACGAGAGTCACCCGCCAGCGAGACACGAATCGTGTCGCCGATGCCATCGTAGAGCAGTACGCCAAGGCCCACGGCACTTCGGATGCTGCCAGTGGTCACGGTGCCAGATTCTGTGATCCCAAGATGGAACGGGTAGGGGACCAGCGGCGCCAGTTTTCGGTATGCCTCAACGGTGGTTTCGACGTCGAACGCCTTCAGGGAAATCTTGATGTCGTCGAAATCTAGCTCTTCCAGGACGCTGATCTCCCAGAGCGCGGTAGCGACCATGTGATCGACGACCGTGTATGCGTCATCATCGCCGCGAGCGATTGCTTCAGCGATGGTTGGCAGCTCATTTACGCCGTCAACGACACGTCGGCCACCGCGAGTGGCACCGATCTTGCCGACGGGAGGCAAGCTTCCAAAGTTGACGCCAATTCGAATTGGGATCTGGGCCTTCTTAGCGGCCTCAGTGATCTCGCGGACTTTGTCGGCATCACGAATATTGCCGGGGTTGAGGCGGAGTCCATCCACGCCGTTTTTGACGGACGCCAGGGCGAGTTCGTAGTGGAAATGGATATCGGCAATGATTGGTATGTTGGTGCCGGCGCGGATTGCGGGAATCGCATCAGCCGCTTCCATATCGGGCACCGCAACGCGAACAATTTCGCAGCCCTCATCTTCAAGAGTCTTGATCTCAGCGATACTGGCTTTAACGTCCCGAGTGTCCCCGGTGGTCATGGACTGCACAACGACAGGGTTGTCGCGTCCACCAATCTTGACGCCGCCAACGGTGATCTGCTTGGTTATTCGCCTTTTGGCCATAGAAAGATTTGCCTCGCAAGCACGTGGAATTTGTCCAAGTGCAGTTTACTCGACTGGGCGACTATGGCGGCCAGTCGTAACGGGGTCGCATCTGGTCAGGAATCTATGCGGGAACAGGCGCAGCTAGAAGAAGTTCTCTCCGCGAACGATTCGCATCACGTCCTGGATGCTGATGAGCAGGATGAGTCCCAGCAGTACAACCATTCCGGCCAAATGGACAATGCCTTCCCGTTCCGGTGAGATCCTTCGGCCTCCGCGGATTGCCTCTACGACCACAAAGAAGAGACGCCCGCCGTCAAGTGCCGGGATCGGCAAGATGTTGATTACGGCGAGGCTCAGGCTCAACGTGGCTGCGAGATTTGCGAGCGTTGTGAGCTTGGATACGAAGTCTGCATCAGCAGTTGAAATCTCGCCGGTTAGCTGGCCAATGCCAATCGGACCAACGGTTGCAGGGCCTTCAAGCTGCGGGTTGCCGCTGTCGATGATGATTCCGGTGAGGCCGTTTTTGGTCAAGAGAACCAGATCTTGAACTTCCTGGACTCCCCGGCCCACTGCGATCCAGGGCCAGACCCAGCGCTTTTCAGTTATCTGGTTCTGACTTCGGATGGTGATGCCAACGGGGCCTTCCTGAAGACGTGTGTCCACGCCCAGGTCGTTCTCATATTTCTGGGCATCCAGTACCCCGAGTTGGCGTTCCGGGTTTGTGACCTCGCCAACAACCAGCAGGGTGTCACCGACCACGAAATTTACGTCTGGAACAATCTCTCTGAGGTCATTGACGGTGATCTCACGGGTGGAATCGCTTACCGTTGCGACCACCGTAAGTCGGCTACTTATCCCGGAAAACTGGTCTGCCTTGCGCGCTTCAAGCAGGGAAATCTCTGCATCAGGGTTGGTAACCACGTTAACCACAGAGCGTGATGGCGGTCGCCAGCGAGGTTTGAGGGATACCGAGTCCTCTTCTCCGGTGTACTGGAACGCTGGCAGTGGCGTGCCTGGCTGTGGGAATGGGTCTGGAATCCCGTGCTGGACGTCCCAATTGCTGTTCGCTCCCAGCTTTAGCGTGACGGCTTCCTGCAGCACGCCAATGTTCTCCATCGTGCGCCCGTCGACTTCAATAATCTTGTCGCCAATTTTTAGACCCGCTGCCTCAGCCGGTGATCCCGGCATAACGGCTGTGATGACAACTTCGCCAACCAGCGTGTTCTGCGGAATCATCGCGACGATAGTGAAGATGACGAACGGCAAGATGAAGTTGACGCCGGAACCTGCAGCCAGCACGAACATTCGCTGAATTCGAGGCTTGCTGGCCAGTGAGTTCTTGGAGGTGGGATCTTCCTCGCCCACCATCTTGACGAATCCGCCAAGTGGCAGCCAGTTGAATGACCACAACATCTCAGACACGTAGATCACGCCGTCTTCGATGGACTTGATCTTGCCTGCGATCAAGTCACCTTCGCCGGACAACTCTGTGCGATCGTTGTACAGCGCGGCCCGCCTGGCGACGAGTTCACCAGCTTCATTCTCATACGTAGCAAACGCGATCATTTGGCCGACGCGAGCATGCTGCGATGCAAATTCAGAGCCGGTGGTTACACCGTGCTCCAGGTCAAACTCTTCGGTTAGTTCCAGGTCGAGCGCTGTCTCAGCCGTGATCTTTACGGCGGTGCGGCCGGTCCACTTGCCGCCGGCGCGCGGCGGGAACCCAAAGCCAAACTCTACGACTTTCGTGCCAGTGAGTTTGGCCGCGAAGAAGTGGCCAAACTCGTGAAGGACCACAAGTGGCCCCAGCACGAGAATAAAGGTGATGATTCCTAGGATCAGGGTATCCATAATTTTTGCTTCTCAGGTGGGGGAACCGGTTAGTTCGTCGAACCGACAACTGCTGATTTTGCAGCGTCGTAAGCCCACTGTGCTGTCTGAATTGCCTCTTCAAGACTTGGGATGTTTAGTGACTCTTCAGGATTATGTTGCGTGATAACTCCCCTGATTACATCGGGGATTTCCGTAAATTTGATGCGGTTTTCCAAAAACATGTCCACGGCAGCTTCATCCGCACCCATAAGCACCGAACCCCAGGTGCCTGGGCGACGACCGATGTCGATGGCGAGTTCGAAGCACGGATACAACTTTGGGTCCATGGCTTCAAACGTGAGCGAGCCGGTCTCAACCGGATCAAATGGCTTGAGACCCGGGTTAAATACCCGTTCCGGGTGGGTGAGGGCGTACTGAATGGGATATCTCATATCTGGAGAGCCCAAATGGGCCTTCACTATTCCATCGGCGGTTTCAATCATCGAGTGGACTATTGATTGACGATGTACAACAACATCTATCTGGTCGTACGGCATGTCGAAGAGCCAGTGCGCTTCGATCACTTCAAATGCTTTGTTTACTAGGGTGGCTGAGTCAATGGTTATTTTGCGGCCCATGGACCAGGTTGGATGTTGCAGGGCCTCTTCAGGAGTTACGTTCGCAAGCTCCTCTGGAGATCTGTCCCTGAATGCTCCGCCAGATGCTGTGATTATCAATTTGCGAATGGCATCTCGCTCGCCAAGCATGCACTGCCATATCGCTGATGGCTCGCTGTCGACGGGCAGAATTGGATTGTTGAATCGTCGCGAGGCGTCCATCACCTGCTCGCCCGCCATGATCAAGACTTCTTTGTTAGCCAGCGCCACGGTCTTGCCAGCTTCAAGTGCACGCACAGTAGGAATCAGCCCAGCCGAACCCACAGTGGCGACCATGACTACGTCTACTTCAGGCAGCGTGGCCATCTCTTCTAATGTGCCGCAATCTCGTCCGGGGAGCGACTTTAATGCCTCTGAGTCTTCACAGAGAACGTACTCAGGATTGAACTCATCAATCTGCTTTGAGAGGAGTTCAAGATTGCGACCGGCAGATAGCGCAACGACTTTAAATCGATTTGGAAATGCACGAACAACATCCAACGTCTGGGTGCCGACCGAGCCGGTAGAGCCTAATACTGCGACGCGCCTCATGGGGTGAGCCATATTGCCATCCAGTATACGACCGCGAGACTCGGTGCCAGGCTATCGATACGGTCCAGGACTCCGCCGTGCCCAGGAATGATGGAGCCGGCGTCTTTAACCCGAGAGAGGCGTTTGAAGGCTGATTCAACCAGATCTCCACCGACCGCAGCTAATGAACTGGCGATCCCAATCAACGCACCTTCCGAGGTTTCTATGGGCAGGTCCAGCAGGACCGTGAGGCCTGCTCCTGCAGCGGTGCCTGCCACTACGCCAGCCAATGCGCCTTCCCATGTCTTGCTGGGGCTGATGATGGGCAGTAGTCGATGCGTTCCGAGCCATGTGCCGATGAAGTAAGACAGTGTGTCAGTGGCGAACGTTACGAGAATGGCGAGTAATAGCCAGTCGAATGTGCCATCCAGCGAGCGTAGTGGCGCACCGTGGGCAAGCAGGCCTCCGAAGTACCCAGCGATAAATATAGCGAGAAGTGATGCGCGGCTCCGAGAGATTCGCATGACTTCAAAGGTGAGTGCGGTGAAGGCAGCCGCTCCAAACACCAGTGCCAGCAGCCACCACTCGCCGCTATCCAGTCCAATGAGGATGCCTGCAATGCCCAGGCCAAATGGGATGATAGCGGTGAAGATGTTGATGTTTCCGACGCGCGGTGTGGACATCTGCGCTATTTCGATCCCGGCGATGATCGACGCGAGGATAATGAGAATGCCCACAGCGGATGTGCCGATGATGATGGCGCCAATCATGATGGGGAGCCCAACGATGGCGCTTAGTATTCGTACTTTTAGCATGGCGTGATCAGGCAGTACGGCGTGCTTAGGGAGCGCAGATCGATCTCATCACCTGGAGACCGTACCCAACACTCAGCTATTTCGACTGCTCGCTCTCAATTCCGCCAAACCTGCGTTGGCGGCTGCTGAATGATTCAATCGCCTTGTCGACCTCAAGTTCGTCGAACTCAGGCCACGGTGCGGGGGTGGAGTAGAACTCACTGTAAGCCGATTGCCACAGCAGGAAATTTGAGATGCGGAATTCACCGCCGGTTCGTACAACCAGGTCAGGGTCTGGAACACCCGGGGGGCTCATCTGTTTGGCGAAGGCCTTTTCGTCTAGGTCGTCCGCCGCTGTTCCCATTTCAATCAATCTCTTAGCCGCATCGACGATCTCAGCGCGACCGCCGTAGTTGAAGGCCACAATCAGCGTGATGCCATCATTCTTTGCGGTGAGTTTCACCGCGGCTCCTATCTCTTTGCTCAATAGAGCAGGGAGTTCTGCCAGTCGACCCTGATGCAGAATCCTAACGTTGCTCTCATGCATATCGCCAACCTCAGTCTTGAGCGACTCAGCGAGAAGCTGGAGCAAGAATGAGACTTCAGCCTCAGGCCGGGTCCAGTTTTCCGTTGAGAAGGCAAATATCGTGGCGTAACGGACACCGCGGTTTTCAAGATGTCTTAGCACCCGGCGTATGTTCTCTAGGCCGGCCACGTGACCTTCTGTGCGCGGCTGTTGGCGAGCCTCCGCCCATCGACCGTTGCCGTCCATGATGAACGCAACGTGCGCGGGTATGATCTCGTTATCCTGTTCGCTTTCCGAACCGTTGGCTGTTGACTGTGTCTGGTCAGCGATGGTCAAGGTCTGGCCTATCGTCGTTTAGGTAGCCCCCACAGTGGGAGCCACAGAGTTAGCTACTCGGCAGAAGTGAGATGAAGAGCGTCCGACTAAACGGACATCACGTCTTCTTCTTTCTTAATACCAATTTCTTCCATGGTGCCCACGGTTCGGTCAGTTGCTTTTTGAAGATCATCCTGTGCCCGCCGAGCCTCATCCTCAGAGATATCGCCGTCTTTTTGCAACTTCCTGATTTGATCCTGAATATCGCGGCGGACGTTTCGCGTTGCGACTTTGCCTTCCTCCACGCGCTTCTTGACTGATCGAACCAGTTCTTTTCTGCGCTCTTCAGTCAGGGCAGGAATAGGAAGTCGAATCAGCTTTCCATCGTTCCCAGGCATGATGCCAATATCAGAAGCCTGAATCGCTTTTTCAATATCTGGTATTGAGCCTGGATCCCATGGCTGGATGGTCAGCAAACGTGCATCTGCCACACCGACCTGTGCAAGCTGATTTATGGGGTAAGTTGCGCCGCCGTATTCAACCAGAATGTCTTCCACCAGGCCGGGATTGGCCCTGCCCGTGCGGATGGAAGATAGGTCCTTCGCGAGGGCGTCAGCGGATCTCTTCATCCGGGATTCAGCGTCTCCCAGAGATTCAGTGGTCATATCACGCTCCGATTGTCATATTCGCCGCAATTGCGGAACTCGACGTCTGCCTGCTCGGCTAAGCCGCTTTGGTGGTTTCAGAAATCAGGGTACCAATATCTGCGCCAGAAAGCGCCAGTTCCAGATTGCCTTTTTGGAACATATTGAACACGACGATGGGCAATTTATTGTCCATGCAGAGCGAAAGAACAGTGCTATCGAGTGCCCCGGTTCGCTGTTCCAGAGCATCAATGTAAGTCATGGAGTCGATTTTTGTGGCGTCTGGATTCTTATTGGGGTCATCTGTGTAGATGCCATCAATGTTATTTTTTCCCATGACCAGGACGTTAGCGTCCATCTCTAACGCACGCAGTCCAGCCGCGGTATCAGTGGAGAAGTAGGGATTGCCCATTCCGGCGGCAAAGATAACTACGCGGCCTTTTTCCAGGTGACGCATTGCGCGCCGCCGAATGTACGGTTCGGCCACGGTAGACATCGGGATAGCCGTCTGTGTCCGAACCGGAACGCCGTGCTTTTCCAGGCCATCTTGAAGCGCCAGTGCGTTGATGATGGTGGCCAGCATTCCAGCGCTATCGGCCGTCGATCGATCCATACCGGCCGACTCTTGATCCGCGCCGCGCCAGATGTTGCCTCCGCCTACAACGAGAGATATCTCCACACCGTTCTCTACGCTGAGCTTGATCTCGCTGGCCAGGTATCGGACAACATCCTGATCAATAACAGTACCGCTATCACCCTTCCCTTTGAAGGCTTCACCACTGAGTTTCAGTACAACCCTGCGGTACAGAGGTTCTCGCAATGCCGTTCCTCGACTATTCTCCGAGGGCGAATCTCTCGAATCGCCTGATCTTGATGTTTTCGCCTGTTTTGGAGTTGGTCTGCTGGATCATCTCCCAGACCGTAACGCTTGGGTCCTTGATGAACGCCTGCGTGAGAAGAATCTCCTCATCGGCAACGTCTGTCTCATCTTCGGGGACTGACTCTCGGTCGATGTACTTCGGGCTCATCGCAGCAATTTGCATGGCGATATCGCGCGTCAAATCCTGAAACTCGTCTGTCCGGGCGACGAAGTCCGTCTCGCAATTCACTTCTACCAGCGTACCAATGCGGCCGCCAGGGTGAATGTAAGCCTGCACAAGGCCCTCTGAAGTCTCTCGGTCGGCTCGCTTGGCGGCGTCCGCCAGGCCTTTCTGCTTGAGAATCTCTTCAGCCTTTTCCTGGTCGCCATCTGCCGCTTCAAGTGCCTTTTTTGCGTCCATGACGCCGGCGCCTACGCGGTCGCGAAGTTCCTTCACCATTGCTGCGGTTACAGCCATTGTTAATCCCTCAATATCTCAGCCGGAAGCCCAATTGGTTGATGGGCCAAATCATCCGGGTAGTATTTACTCTTTCGCCTTTTCGGAGTCGTCCGAAGCGACGGGTTCTTCTTCAGTCTTTGTGTCTGCGGCGGCCGGCTCTTCTTCTGCAACAGTAGGCTTCTCTTCAGCAGCGGCCTCAGCGGGAGCAGCTTCATCAGCAGCGGCTTCTGGTGCAGCTTCTGCGGCCGGGGCTTCTTCAGCCTTCGCTTCAGGTGCGGCCTCAGGAGCAGCGGCTACCGGATCTGCCTTTTCTGCTTTGGGAGTTTTTTCTACCTTCGGAGCTTCTTCTGCGGCGGGGGGTGCAGCCGCATCAGTATCGCCAGAACCAGCTTCTGCCTTCGCTGTAGCTTCGCGGGCTGCAGCTGCAGCTGCCTCTGCGTGCCTTGCAGCAGCAGCAGCCTGGGCTGCTTCACGGGCAGCGGTTTCAAAAGCTTCAATTTCTGAGTCAGCAGTCAGACGATCTTCTTCCGCTTGGCGGAATCGCTCTCGACCTTCGTTGACTGCATCGGCAATCCGGCCAGTGATAAGGCCAATTGCTCGAGTGGCGTCATCGTTGCTTGGAATCACATAGTCGATGTCTGTTGGATCGCAGTTGCTATCCACCATGGCCACCGTCTTGACGCCAAGTCGCTTGGCTTCTGCAATCGCAATGGACTCTTTGATGATGTCCACCACAAAGATTGCGTCTGGCAATTTGGTCATGGACTTGATGCCACCAAGGTAGTTGTTCAGCTTGCGAACCTTTGTTTGCGCCTGCTGTGCCTCACGCTTGGTGGTTGTGCGGAGTTCGCCTTTGGAAATCTGCTCTTCAAGGCGAACCAGGTAATCGATACGAGTTTGAATGGTCTGGAAGTTTGTCATCAACCCGCCAAGCCAGCGCCGGTTGATATACATGGATCCACATCTAAGAGCGGACTCGCTGATAACCAGCTCGGCCTGCTTTTTGGTGCCAACGAACAAGATCTCGCCCCCCCTAGAAGAAAGATCCGCAACGTATTCTGCGGCCGCCTCAAGGTGGTCCAGGGTGGACTGAGGATTGATGATGTGGATTTTCTGGCGCTTTTGATAGATGTAAGGTGCCATTTTCGGATGCCATCGCTTGGTGGGGTGACCGATGTGGACACCAGCTTCCAGGAGAGTTCTCACTGTCAACTGCTGCTCAGTTACCTGCTCTGGCTCCGTAGCTACTACGGGCTGTTCTGTCATGTCGTCCTGTCGTCCTGGCCCCGAATATATTGAGTTCGATCAATTACTACAGGGCGATCTAGATTATTTCGGGAGATATTTTCCGCCAAATTGTGGCAATTCACCACACGCAAAAAACCCCCGGCTGAGTTCAGTCGAGAGTTCGTAAAGTGTAGCACACGCGCAGAACGATTTGGGTATGGGCGCTTCAGCGCTGAGCAATCGTTTCGTCGCAATTGTTAAATAGAGTCCGACGAGCCCCAAACCTAGATAGTGCCAGTGGCCCCAATAATATGCAGGTCGCAGGCCCAGAAATGAACAAGCTGTCATATTGAGACCATGTCAGTTCATTTTTCGGCAGATAAAATTCCGAGATGGAAGTCGGCTTCAGCACAGCAATCCAGATGAGCCATCTTCAGATTGCCTTCAGATTCGCGCCTTACAGAAAACAAGGGCATCGTATTTATTGCTGAGGAACTCCAGATCCCTGCAGAAGCGGTAACTCGCAGCATGAGGGAGTTATGGAGGACACTGTTACATGGATGATCAGGAAACCGTGAACACGGAAATGGTCATCAAGAGAGAGGAAAAGAAAGTGGCAACTGCCGCCGTTGGATCAGGATCAGGTCAGAGCCGCCTGACGATGTCAAAAATATTCCCGTATTTGCTCGCAACTACCGTGCTCGTTATCTCTGCGGTCGCTGGATTCCTTGTTGGTGACGGGGCTAACACTGCCGTTGGGAGGATTCTTGACGCCTCATCATCATCTTCAAACTTCCTTGGTAACTTTGGCGACGTGCTCCCATTTGGCTTCGCTTTTGCAGCTGGAATGGTCTCCACTGTCAATCCATGTGGCTTCATGATGCTGCCCGCATACTTGGGCCTCTATGTTGGCAGTGCTGGCGAAGAAGAGAAGAAGCTCAGCCTGACGCAGCGCCTTGCTAAAGCCAGCGTGGTTAGCGTTGCGGTAGGACTTGGGTTCGTGGTCCTGTTCGGTGCAGCAGGCATCGTCATCTCTGCGGGCGCACAGTCAATCGTAGAGATCTTCCCGTGGGTCGGACTCGGCGTAGGTGCGGTGCTCACGATTGCTGGTGGATACATCATGGCTGGTGGGAAGCTGTATACCGCTTTTGCTACTCAGACCGCCAGTAAGATTGGCGACCCGAGAGATGCGTCGCTGAAGGGCTACTTCCTCTTTGGGCTCAGCTACGCAACTGCGTCACTGAGTTGCACACTGCCCATCTTTATAGCGCTCATCAGCAGTTCGCTGGCAACCGGAAACTTCATCGACGCAGCCGGTCAGTTCCTGGTCTACGCACTTGGTATGGCGTTCGTGATCACGGTCCTGACGCTGAGCCTTGCGCTGGCGCAGAACCAGGTATCTACGGCGCTGCGGAAGGTGTTGCCGCACACGAACATGATCTCTTCGATTCTGTTGCTGGTGGCCGGTGGCTACATAGTCTTCTACTGGCTGACTGAAGGCGGCCTGGCAGACAGAATCCTCTAGGCACTCCCTGCTGGACATAGAAAAAGACCCGCTGATGAGGCGGGTCCTTTTTATTGAAGAACTGATGCGAGCGACTCGATCGAATTCGCTGGTGGTTCCGTTGGTCCACCCCGCGCTACAGATGCGACGTTTGGGCGCAGCTATCGCAGCCGCATCTACGCGTACGGACGTGTGAGATGCGGTGAGACACGCACCTAAACCCGCTCCAAAACCTCTCCACTGCGTATCGCTGCCGCCTCTATTGCCTCCATGATCTCTTGCATGCGGAACGGCTTGGCGATGATCTGATCCACGTGCGGGTGGATTGTGGCCAGCTGTTCCTCCTGGTAGGTGAAGCTTGCTGAGATCAGTGCGAGGTATCCCGGGCGGAGTGTGAAGCCGTGAGATATGGCTCTCAGTACGCCCAGTCCGTTCAACCGGGGCATCCGAATATCCAGAAACACGACGTCATAGATTTCACCAGACATCGCCCGAACGGCATCTACACCGTTATCAGCGGTCTCTAGATTCGGCTGCACGTTCTCTTCGATGATCGATTTTATTACAAACTGGATATCTTTGGAGTCGTCGATGATCAAGATTTTCATTGGATCAGCCATTGGGTTGCCTCCGGTGGGGGTGTTTGATTCAATGATCACTGGAGGCTGGCTTGAGGGCATTACGTTCGCATCACACCCCTGTTACAACTTGATGCCGAATGCTTGCATTGTGAAGTGATAGCCGCGGGGCTTGCTCCGCTGAGGTCACAAAGCGCAGGAGCGGCTCAATGATCCGCTGCATACAACAACAAAGAGCCGGGCAAGCCCGGCAGCTGCCAGGGCGCTCAAAACGGGGAGCGCGTGGCGAGGACCTGTAGTCGGCTATACCGAATCTATCAGCCCGCGTAGCAAGACTCCTACACCGTATGCCAGTGAGGCGGCAACGCCGCCAACCGCCAGCGTCTCGAGGCCTTCGTACCACCACTTTGTGGCCACGAATGTGCTCTTAATCGCTCCCACCAGGAAGAACGCTATACCGGTGAGAATTGACGCCCAGAGGAACGGTGCGGGGAGATCGCCATCGGTCGCCAGCGCGACGAAGTAAACCAGCAGCGGGATTGTTCCAACGAGTAGGAACGCCAGGAATGTGACCAGCCCGGCTTTGCCTGCCGATTTGTGCTCATCTGAGACGTTGTGGACCTCGTGCATGATCTCGTGTAGCCATGTTTCTCGGTTGGAGGTGACAGTGGCAACCGCGAACTCCAATGCCTCTCCCTCGAATCCTCGGGCGAGAAATATTTGCCTGATAGCTTCCGTAGCACCGTCTGGATAAATCTCTATGTGACGTGATGCGGACTCACGGAGCGCGTCTGCCTGCTGGTGCTCTGCTCGCTCGCCAAGGAATACGCCAATTCCCATGCTGAATCCGTCAGCCAGCAGGTTGGCGAGCCCCAGCACCACGACGATCCCAGCCCCCAGATCTGCGCCCACCGCGCCTGCTACTACGGCAAATGTAGTTATGGCGCCGTCAATGGCACCCAGGATGAAGTCGCCAAGGTTGCTATGCGTGGGGCCATCTTCCAGCGCCTGCCGAATTGCCTCGGGCGAGTGCGAAAGTCTTAGCTGGTCGAGGTCTTCTTCAGAATGACGGTGCATGTGTCACTTTGCTACAGGTTCTTCGCGAGCGGTTCGATGCTGCTGTTTGGGACATACCCATGATGATTCCAAAAAGGGCCAGCCTCTGAACTGTTAATCAGGGCTAGAGCATAAACCCGCGTTGCGCCTAGTTTCCTCAGTTCATCCTCAACCAACTCAAGCAGATGGGTGGCGATACCAGACCGCCGGTACTCCGGATCGATCACCAGACGGTACATATTTGCCCGCCAGCCATCCCACGCCCCGATGAGCGAACCAACCAGTGCCTCGCCATCCCATGCCAGCACAAATAGCTGCGGATCGCGTTCCAACATGCGTTTGATCGCCGTCGTATTGTCTGTCGAACCCTGTTGGCCGCCGCGAATCCACAGGTCCAGAACCGCGTTGATATCGCCCTTCGTGCATGGGCGATACGAGATCGTCATTCCGTCAGCCAGCCGTAGGGTGAGATATCGACGCCCTGTTCGTCAGCGCTGAGCCTGATGTCCCTGATCGTCACATCGTTGAGGGGGATTCCCTGTTCGATGTTGAT
>CAUZJA010000014.1:0-26563 GCA_963579925.1 Dehalococcoidia bacterium
GCATTTCTGCCTCCCTTCATGAGAGCCCAGTTTCCAACTTTCAACTGGACTCGTTTGAGGGGGGCAGGTCAACCACAGAAAGAAGCTTTATCTTGGCGTCTACTGCCGCGTTCAGCTTCCCATTCCGATCATCCAGTGCTGATGACAACTCCTTCTCATGGGCAAGAAGCGAAGCAAGCTGCCTCCGGGCCGCCGCCGCTATCGCATATCCGCGCCACACAACGAAGAACAGGCTAGCGAACAGGATTCCCATGATGGCTATCAAGGTAATGATCCGGAACTTCGCCCCACCTGCAGTGGCCGCATCAATGGCGGAAGTCACATCTCGATAGACAACAACTATGTGCGCGGGGCCAGCATCGGCGAGCGATGTTCCCTCACGTGGGATCGGCACTTTTGTGACCACGATCTCACGCGGTCTCATGTCACCTGCCAGCGAAAACATGGATTCCGTACCCATGTAGTTGCTGGCGGGTTGGCTCAAATCCTGCGTCAGCCCCGGGTAGGAGCCGTTGATGGTGGGATCACTGCTGTACTCAAACTCACCATTCGCATCTGCAATATCAACTCTGATCACGGATTGGCCAGCGAATGAGTCCATTACCAGACGATCGATGATTCTTCGATCACTCGGAAACGTCAAAGTTGCATCTTCAGTGGGTGGAGTAAGCGCGCTGAGTCGCTCGATCACGCGGAAGCTGCCCACGCGCGCCGGCTGCTCAGACTCCTGTTCCAGCCGTGACACAACAATCCCGCGCTCAACGCGACTGGAAATGGTGTTCACAGCCCACAACGCCGTCAGTACCACGATGATGCTCACCAGCGAGTACTGGCGCACAGGAGTGAACCACCCGGAGCCGGTCCCGGGATCTGGTGCAACGACCCTGGTGGCTGACGGACCACGTGCCCACAGCAACATAATCAACCTCAATCAGTTCGAAAGATATCCTCGACAAGCAATTCTCTCCAACAACCTCGGCATCTGGTAGGCTCATCGGCCCATATCTCATGGGTGATTGACTGCATTCACAGCGATAGTGCAGATGCAACTACGAAATCGGTCACTGATCATCGCAAGCAGGAGAGAACGCATCTATATTTGATGGGCGGGTGATTACGGATGTATCAATCGTAAAATTGGGGCATATATCGCGCTCAGTCCCCCAGCAACTCCTTCGCCCCCGCAATCTCCATATCCCGCAGTTTCGCCACGCGTCGCCGGAAGTCCGGGTCTGTGCTGAACGTGGCCGCGAGGAACGCCGTCACGATCTCCTGCGCTACGTTGACGCCGATGATCTGCGCTCCAATTGCCAGCAAGTTCACATCATCGTGCTCTACGCACTGGTGGGCGCTACGCCACTGCTTATGGGTCAGCGACCAATTTCGGGAATCGATAATGCGCGGCATATTTTCTGTGCGAGGATATTGGATACTTCGGAGTCTCGCGGAACCGCTTCAATATGACCGGTACTCGGGTTCGTCCGTAATGAGTGAGAGCGACCCTCTCGTTTAAGGTTGCAGCCGTGCCGCCGAAGGTGCCGGATCAGGGCACCGCGATTCATTCGACCGTTATCGTGCCGCGCTACGCCTCAGGCGGAACTCCTCGCAACACATCCTCTCGTCTATCTTCAAGGACCAATGCAATTGCTTCCGACAGGCTTTGCTGAGCCTCGTCCTTGGTGCGACCCTGACCATTAGCTCCATGCACCTCAGGATAGTACGAGATGTACCAGTCACTATCTTGTTCTGTGATCGATGTAAATTCGTTTCGCATTGATATTCTCCAGCACCATGGCTGTGGGGCGAGTGCTTAACATGATAGTCCTAACTACTAATCCTCCCCCAGCAACTCCTTCGCCCCCGCAATCTCCATATCGTGCAACTTAGCCACCCGCCGGCGGAAGTCGGGATCAGTGCTGAACTGAGCCGCCAGGAACGCCGTCACGATCTCCTGCGCTACGTTGACTCCGATTATCTGAGCGCCAATTGCCAGCAAGTTCACGTCGTCGTGCTCAACACACTGGTGGGCGGAGTAAATATCGTGTGCAACGGCAGCGCGGATGCCCGGGATCTTGTTGCCAGCAATCGCAGCGCCAACCCCAGTGCCGCAGATCAGGATGCCGCGTTCAGCGCGACCCTGTCGCACCTCATCGCACACCGTGCGTGAGATGTCCGGGAAGTCCACCGGCTCGCCCGCGAGCGTCCCAAAATCTGTAACCTCATGGCCTTGGTCAGCGAGGAAATCGAATATAGGACCCTTCATAGGGAACCCGGCGTGGTCGCCACCAATCGCAATCTTCATGCAGCACTCCTCAAAATTGAAACGGGAAGACGTAGGGAACCGGGCAGCTCTCAAACCTGCCGATATATGTAGGCAGAATCTACCACTGAAAGCCGCATCTTGAACACTCGAAAGATATTCCTCGCCAACGTGGGGGCCAACGCAACCCACAGGTTCGAGAGTCCCATATTTCCGGACGGTACGTTTGAGATGATTCCAATCATCGAGTCTCCACCCGAAGCTGGCGCTCATTCAGTACGGATGGGCGATGTGCCTTCGTGGATGAAGCCCACCCAGAATCTGAGTGAGTGGATACCCGGGCGATACCGCGACATCGCCACGCACTTCGATCCCGAGTTCATCACCCGCACCTACGGGGATAATTGCGAGCGCGCCGCCCGTGCATACGCTCTCAAGAAGGCATCACCCGGAGACCTGATCTTCTTCCTCGCCCGTCTCAAGACCCACGACGAACCAGATCCGGCCGCTCAACTCGGTTTCTACCTCGTTGGCTTCATCGAAGTAGATGACATCCTCCCTAACGTCAGAGCAATGCCTACCGCTGAGGAGCTACAACGATTCGGCGCCAACGCGCACGTCCGAAAAGGTCTCAACGACGATGCCAATTGGGATGGGTTCTGGGTATTCGGCGGCTCAGAACGATCAGTCAGATTCAACCGCGCCGTTCCCGTAGACCGGAAATTCTGTGACGAAGTCCTCCGCACCGCAAACGGTGAGCAGTTTGAGTGGCCCAGCCACCGCACTGAACTCCAGGTAATCGGTTCTTACACACGCACCTGCCGCGTCGTGCTTAATGGGTTGAATGAAGAGCATGAATCGCGAATTCGAGCGCTCACGACAGCCATAGATGCGTACAATCCCAATTCATTCCCGAATTAACACGCGCCTTACCCAAAGGACCTCTCCCAAATGCCAGACAAACCACGCGTCCTAGTAACCGGTTCCAGCGGACTCATCGGCGGAGTAACTATTCGCACGCTCTCCGACAAGTTCGAGTTCTCAGGTCTTGATATGGCTCAGCCGGATACGGCTCCAGATATCCCCACGCTGGTGACTGATCTCAACGACCTGAACTCCGTGCTACCCGCGTTCGAAGGCGTCGATATGGTTGTTCACCTCGCAGCGAACGCAGATCAACGCGGCTCATGGGATTCCGTGCTCCACAACAATATCACTACCACCTACAACGTGTGGGAGGCCGCAAAGCGTGCCGGCGTGAAGCGCGTCGTCTACGCCAGCTCCAACCACGCCGTGGGCATGTATGAGCTGGAAGACCATGCTGGTGACATCCGGAAAGGCGAGTACGGAGACCGTAAGCCAGGAGCGTTTCCGCAGATAGATAACAGCGTTCAGATCCGCCCCGACGGCTACTACGGCATCGGTAAAGCATTCGGAGAGGCCACCGGCGCCTATTATCACGATAACTTTGGCATCGAAGCAGCGTGTCTCCGAATCGGCACCGTCTCACGCGATGACGATCCAAAAGCAAATGTGCGCTTGAAAGCCACCTGGCTCAGTCACCGCGACGCCGTGCACCTGATTGATCGCTGCTTGAGCGTCGAGAACCTCGGCTACCAGATCTTCTACGGTGTCTCAAACAACACATGGCGCTTCTGGGACATCGAGCACGCCAAGCAGTTCCTAGGCTACGACCCGCAGGATAACGCTCAGGATCATTGGCCCCCTGCCTAACGGTCGCAAACAAACGCTCTAGCGGTCGCAAGAAAGCGAATTAGCGGTCGCCAGAGAACCTACCGGCGGTCGCGATCTCCGTCACTCCGGTTTGAGCCGCCACGGTCATCGCTGCGTGGCGGACCACCTGAACCACCACGGTCATCGCGACGTGGGGGACCGCTCGAACCTCCGCGATCATCTCGACGAGGTGCCCCACGTCGGTCATCTTGAGATCCACCACCGCGCCTGTCGCCATACGATGACCCGCCGCGTGAGCCTGAACTACCGCGATCATCTCGACGAGGTGGTCCACCGCGGTCATCACGAGAGTCACCACCGCGCCTGTCGCCATACGACGATCCACCGCGTGAGCCTGAACCCCCGCGATCATCTCGACGAGGTGGTCCGCCGCGGTTATCGCGAGAGTCACCACCACGCCTATCGCCATACGAAGATCCGCCGCGGTCGTCACGTGAGCCACCGCCGCGCCTGTCGTCATATGACGATCCGCCGCGTGATCCCCCATCTCGATCATCGCGGTCCGAGCTACTCAGCCTCGAGTCGTACGCCGAACCTCCGCGCCGATCATCGCCGTACCCCGGCCGATCGAACTCTTTGCGCCGATCGTCTTCAGGTGCTCGCTGCCCACTTCGCAGAAGAAGGCCGTTTTCGATGTTGTACATATGCTCGATACCATCACGAGTGATGTTGTATCGGCCACGCTGCCAGCGAATCTCTTCCTGTTCCACGCCGGTAGCAACTCTCTGCCGCAGCGACTCCGTATCCGTATTGGATTTCCAGATCGCGATCAACAGATACCGCAACTCAGGAATTGAGAGCGACTCATCCAACACCGTGAATACGTAGAGCATCCGGTGATAGGCCCGCTTGAGCTGGTCGAACTCAATCTCCCAGTCGCGGCGAGGCTTGGTCAGTAGCATCTTTACGTGTCTGGCCTCTTCAGCCGACAATTGATCGCGGGCTCTCGCCCTGATTCCATCAAGCCGATCTTCAGACGTCGGCTTTCGTTCACTCGTCACTCATCAAACTCCCGGCAACATAATCTAGAATCCGACTATGGGCCAACAAAACAATCCGCTTACTCCACTTTACGCACTTGCAGGCGACATAGGGGGCACCCAGATACGCGCTGCCCTGGTAAATGATGCCGGCAAGATCATCTCCCGTGATGCCACGGATACACGTCCCGAAGAGGGAATCGACTCAGCAGCAGACCGTTTGTGCCAACTCGCTGATCAAGTCTCAGACGGCGTTGCTTCATCGTCAATTGTCGGATTTGGCATCTCTTCGGCAGGCCCAATTGACCCATCAGAAGGCTTCTACAGCCATCCGCCCAACCTGATGGGCTGGCACGATAAGACTATGGTGCCGCGCATAACGGAGTACCTGGGACACGCTCCAAACATCATTCACGATGCCCACGCCGCCGCCTTCGCAGAGTGGAAATTCGGCGCGGCACGGGAGCATCGTGACGTCGTATACGTCACAGTCTCCACTGGCCTCGGTGGAGGAATGCTGTCCGACGGCGTCCCCGTCAACGGCCGCCACGGTATGGCCGGTGAAATAGGTCACCTGATAATCGACGCCTCCGGCCCGGCATGCAACGCCGGCTGCAAAGGTTGCCTAGAGGTGTTCGCAGCCGGTGGCGGCGTTGCCCGCGCTGCCCGTGAAGCCATCGCCAGCACACCGGACTCTAAGATGCTCGCGCTCGTCAACGGAGACGCCGCAGCCATCTCCGGGCGCGTCGTATACGCAGCAGCAGAGGCGGGCGATCAGATCGCCATCGCTATAATAGAACGCGCCGTCAACGCACTCTCCATCGGCTTTGCCAATCTGCTGGCCACGTTCGACCCCGGCGTAATCGTCGTCGGAGGCTCGGTAGTGGTTGGCGATGATGAAGTAGCCGGCCTGCGCAAACATTGGGACGACTTGATCGCACGCGTCCAGACCACCGCGCTACTCAGATATCGCGACCACGTGCCAATCGTCGTATCGCAACTTGGCGACGACGTTGGGCTACTTGGCGCAGCCGCCTACGCGTTCGAGCAGAACTAGGTCGCCGACTCAGAGCCCCACTCAGGCCCATCATCATCGTCTTCCCCGTCACCGTCCTCGTCATCCTCAAACTCGCCGAACAGCAATGGTGAATCTTCACTATCGTCAAAGTAGTCGAAACCGTCCGACTCATCGACGCTGTAGTCCTTGAACTTCCAGTCGTCGTCGGTATCCTCATCGATATCCTGATCTGCCTCAGGATCCTCAACTACTTGGACCTCATCTTCCTGAGAGGTCATACCAAAAATGCCCGGCTCATCCTCAAACAGTATGTTCTCCATCTTGATCTCGCGAATCGCGGCCTGCGATGCCTCGGCCACAATGGTGTGCTCGCTCTCAGTGCCTTCCTGAATGAGCTTCATCGCAGCATCACCGCCAATGCGTGCCAGCGACCCAATCGCAGCCACAGCCACCACCGGATCGTCGTCTTCCAGCAGGCTGGCTAACTGGAGCACGTGCGGCTCTTCGCCAATCTCGCCAAGTGCACGCGCCGCCTCGAACCGTAGCTCTGGCGACGTGTTTGTGATCTGCTGTAACACCTGCGGCAGCCAGGCCTGATCGCTGCTCAGTCCCATCGAATACAGCGCACTCTTCACTTCTTCAATATCGCCGCTATCAAACGCTGCCTTGATCAGCACATCAACATTGCTGTTCCCAAGCGTAGCCGCCGCCTCCAGCGCACGCCTTCGCACGCCATCGATTTCGCGGGCGTCCGCCAGTATCTCGTCCAGGCTCTCGCCAAGCTTCTGAACATCGGGTTTGAGCAACTTACCCGCCACGCCCAGCGCAGCAAACCGGGCCAGAGCCAGTGCAGCGTCCTCTCGAACACCGTCATCGGAATCAGACTTCACAATCTTCAGCAGCGGCGCCACCAACGTCCGGTCGTCACACTCCGCCAGTCCAGCCAGCGCAAGTTTGCGACCTGGGGCCGATTCGATAACCAGCGCCTGCTTGAACACGGTGTCGAACTCAAGCAGTGAGTTATCTTCGGAAAGTCCCACAACTCGATGCAGGAAGTTGACCAGCCGGGCTTCCGACCACTCCTCCCACTCCTCCGCAAGATCACGAGCGTCATCGCTCGATAGCCCAGACAGTTCGCTGAGGCCAGCGTATGTGAACTGGCCACCCTCTTCGTCCGGCACTGTTTCCAGGAATTCGTTCAGGCCCATTAACCGCCATCTCCAACAAGATGAAATAATCTCTACTACTAATGATAGAGGGGATTGAGTCTCACTTCATGATTGGGTGTGACCGTGATTAGTGATGGTCCCGTAGTCGTAACCGGTGCCGCAGGCTTTCTTGGGCGACGAATTGTGCGAGAAATCAGTGCAATGGGCCGTCCCGTACGTGCAATTGTCCGCAAGCCTGAGCAGCGTGCAATCGTTGATATCGCCAACGTCGAGGCTGTTGAAGCCGATGTAACTGATGCGAATTCGCTGGCCGCTGCTATGTCCGGCGCCTCGCTCGTCGTCCACAGCGCAGCGATCCTGCGTGAGCGAGGCGATGCAACGTACGAGTCCGTGAACGTCCAGGGCCCCCAGCGCGTCTTCCAGGCCGCCGTGGACGCTGGCATCCAACGCGGCGTACTCGTCTCCGTAGTCGGCGCCGACCAGATGTCCAACGCCCGCTACCTCCAATCCCGCGGCAAGAGCGAAGCCGCCGCCCTCGCGTCGGGCATCGATCTCAGTATCGCCCGCCTCTCAGCCCTCTTCGCAGAAGGCGATGAGTTCGCCAACGCCCTCGCCGCGCTAGTTCGCCTCGGTCCGCTCGTCCCCGTGATCGGCAGCGGCAAGTCGCGCTTCCAACCGCTCTCAGCCGACGATGCTGCCTATGCAATAGCGCGCCTCGCCCACTCGCCCGCCCACGACGGCGAAAAACTCGAACTCGGCGGTCCAGACGTCCTCGATTACATCCAGATTCTCGACATCATCGCCGCGACCATGGGGCGGCGCACAATCAAGATGCGCCTGCCTATCCCCTTAATGCGCCCCGTCATTCGCATCATGGAGCTACTCACGCCCACCCCGCCCGCCACGTCTGAGCAACTCCAAATGCTCAACATCGACAACGTTGCATCAGGCCCAACATTCGAAGAACTGTTCGACCGCCCACCACGCCCCATGCGCGGCAACATCGATTACGTAAACAGCGTCGGCAAATTCGCAGCCCTCCGCATCATGCTCGGCCGAATGCCGCGCAGCATCCGGGACCACTAGCCGTGAGCAGATATCAAGACGCACTCGACCGGCTGATGACCCTGCCGGACTTCGAGCGTAAAAGTCGCTCGCAGGACCCGCCTGACTTCCATCTCAAGCGTATGCAGCTGCTCATGGAGTCCTGCGGCAACCCGCAAAATGCCGTCCCCGCCATCCACGTCGCCGGCTCCAAGGGCAAGGGCAGCACCGCCGCCATGATCACCAGCATTTTGGCAGCGGCCGGCAACACCGTCGGCCTCTACACCTCACCCAGCCTCCACGCCGCCCGGGAGCGCATCCGAGTCGGTCTCGAACCCATCGCTGAAGACACGTTCGCCGATCTCGTCGATGAGCTGTGGCCACACATCCTTGGCGTGAGTGAAGACGGCAACGTCGGCAAGATCAGTTACTTCGAGATCATGACTGCGATGGCGTGGGCCCACTTCGCAAACATCGACGCAAACTTCCAAGTGGTCGAAGTCGGCCTCGGCGGTCGGCTCGACGCCACAAACCTGCTGAACCCGTTAGTTAGCGTCATCACACCCATCGGCCTCGACCACGTGGCAATCCTCGGCAACACCATCCCGGAGATCGCCGCTGAGAAAGGCGGCATCATTAAGCCGGACACGCCCGTAGTCATCGGCCGCCAACCCGCCGCCGCGATGACCACGCTAACCACCATCGCCCACTCCCGCGGCGCACCAATCACGATCGCGCTGGATGCCGTGGGTGGCCAACAATCGCCCACCTCAAACGGCACATCACCGGTGACACATTTCGAATCATCGATATCCGGAAACAGTTACAGCTCTGCTGTCCCACTATTCGGCAACCACCAGCTCGACAACGCCAGCGTCGCCATCGCCGCCATCGAGCAACTCCCCGCTAACTCGCGCCCATCCGCAGACGCCGTCGAACGCGGCCTCGCCACAGTCAAATGGCCCGCCCGCGCAGAAATCCTCCCCACCGACAACAACTCCGCAACCATCCTCGTCGACGGCGCCCACTCACCAGAGTCAGCCACAGTCCTGGCAGACGTGATCGCGGATCTAAATCTTTCCAGTACCAGCTCTGCTGTGGTTGTCATATACGGCGGATCAGGCGGTCACGACTTCGCAGAAACCGCAGCGCGGCTCGCCACCGACAACACGAAATTCATCGTCACACAGTCTCGCCACCCCAAATCCGTGCCATCGGATGAGGTAGCCGAGGCGCTATTGCGAGATAATGTGAACGTTGCACAGGTGACCGCCAACACAACAGAGGCGCTCGCCGCCGCAAAAAAGCTAGCGGAAAAGCACGATCTAATAGTGGCAACCGGCTCCCTCGCCATCGCGGCCGAGATCCGGGAAATCGAATTGAATATCCAACCCGACTACTACCCAACACTCCGCCTCCCGGCGGCAGATCGAAAGTAAATGCATAACGATGGCAAATGACAACAGACCAAAAGTCGTCGTCACCGGCATCGGCGCCCTCGCCGCCAACGGCAACTCAGTGGATGAGTACTGGACATCGCTAAAAGCCGGGAAATCCGGCATCGGCCCATTCACCCTCATGGAGTCCAACGACTACCCTTGCCAGATCGGCGGTGAAGTCAAAGATTTCGACCCCACCACATACGTCGACCGCAAAGAGTCGAAACGACTCGCCCGCTTCTCGCAGCTAGCCGTCGGAGCCACCACACAGGCCGTAGAAGACGCAAAGCTAGACATAGCAGCAATCGGCCCAGAAGACGTCGGCGTGCTGCTCGGTAGTGGCGCCGGTGGACTGCCAGAAACCGAAGCCGCCGCCCGAGTCCTCGTCGATCGAGGCGGCATGCGCATCACCCCGTTCTACATCCCCAGCATGCTCGTCAACATGGCCTCCGCCAACGTAAGCCGCATCTTCGGCGCCATCGGCTACAACGCCACCTGCGTCACCGCCTGCGCCGCCGGAACCCAGGCCATCGGAGAAGCAGCGGAAGTGATCCGACGAGGCGGCGCAAAAGTGATGATCACCGGCGGAGCAGAAGCCGGAATCTGCCAGCTTGGAATGGGCGGATTCTCAACCATCCACGCCCTCACAACCCACTTCAACGACGACCCAACCAAAGCCAGCCGACCCTTCGACGCCGAACGCGACGGCTTCGCGCCAGCAGAAGGTGCAGCAACGCTGATCCTGGAGGATGAGCTGCACGCCCTTGAGCGCGGCGCCCACATCTACGGAGAAATCGCAGGCTTCGGCGTAACCTCAGACGCCTTCCACCTCGTCCAGCCCCACACAGAAGGCCTCGGCGCAATCCGCAGCATGAAGAAAGCCATCGCCGACGCCAATCTCACGACAGACGATATCGACTACATCAACGCCCACGGCACCTCGACACCCATGAACGACAAGGCGGAGACGTTGGCGGTAAAAGGCGTCTTCGGCGACAACGCCCCCAACGTGCCGATAAGTTCCACCAAGTCGATGATCGGCCACTCCCTCGGCGCGTCAGGTGCACTGGAGTCCATCGCGGTCCTCAAGACCATCGAAGAAAACATCATGCACCCCACCATCAACCAGGAGACCTCCGACCCCGACTGCGACCTCGACTACATCCCCAACGTAGCCCGAGAAAAGCAAGTAGACGCAGCCCTAACCAACAGCTTCGGCTTCGGCGGCCAAAACGCCAGCCTGGTAATCAAACGCTACGTCCCGTCGGTCCACCCGCACAGCCACAACCAGTACTCGTAGTTTTGGTCGTGCCTCCTCTCCATTGGGAGAGACGTGGGACGCGTAGAGGGTATCCCGTTTGTTCTCGATATACCGATACCAAGCCTAGCGGCGAGATGACTCGTTAGATCAAACGCAACACGAACCGGTCAGTCAATCAAGTAGGTCAACGGCGGTCCCGGGCAGATAACCGCGAATCTACGCAGTCAGAAGCCTGCCCAGGTCCGAAGGAAATTGCCACGGCAATACCTCAAAGGGCATGAATAGCAATACGCGCTGGTCTCAAACACCGGTGAGCATTACGCTCACGTGAGTTCGATTCTCACCTTCGGCACCACCAAATGTCCACGGATTGTCCACAAAATATTTAGCCGGCCCCATTCCCCATCCCCCCTGACATGGTCAACCGCTAGTCTGTGATGAGCTTCGTCGATCGTGAAATGGAAATTTCGAACGCCAAAGGCAGAGCAACCGACTCTTAATTAGTAGGCTCTCGGTTCAAGTCAGAGGCGGATCACCAATCTCAATTCGTATCGCGGTAATTAGTGGCACTGAGTTCGACTAAGTATGGCTAATGTGCCAGTTCATGTGCCAGATTGCGATTAACTTCCTCAATCGGCTGCTACGCCTAACTCTCCCTCTACGCACGCTCTGTGACCCCCCGGAACATTCAGTAAGCCGAGCTAATCACAGCGTAATTCCAGGCGGCGTTGCTATCGTCGCAAGTCATGGAATTGACGACCCCCGCAATAGAAGCGGCGGTGTTTCTTCACTAACGCGTGATAGTTCATTTTGGTTGGCGCGACATACCTTCGATAGGGCTGTCCGATCCGATCAAATTACCAACTGAGACCCCTAATGCCAGCGAGATCTTCATGAGGGCGCCGATCGTGACGTTTTGTTTGCCTTGCTCAACAGCACTCAAGTAACCACGATCCATGCCGGACGCGGCGGCGAGAGCCTGCTGGGTGATGCCGTGAACTCGGCGTAGTTCTCGGATGTGATTACCTACGCTGTCAAGCATCAACTCAATTGAATCTGGTCCGCTTGAACTCTCGAGGAGGCGGCGGGCTGCGGCGGGGGCATCGTAGAGACTCGCAACCCGGGCATCGACTGCCAAGTCATTTCCGTAGCCGCTGGAGATTGCACTGCCGCCGATCATGACCTTAGGGGACACAGTAGACGCCTTGACAGCGTCGATGGTCTGGCGAGCTGTGTCGATCAGTTCCGGCGATGTTATCGAAAGGCCAACCAGTCTGGAATTGGTCTCTTCGATGAGTTCGACGAGGTCTGAGGCCGGAGTGTCTGCGCCAAGGAAATCGACCAACCAGCCATCCTCCATTAGGAGGTCTGCCGCCATTCGGGCTCCGACTGCGTGGGAGTCATTAGCGACCGAGGTGATTACAACTCTGCGGTTATCGTCAATGGCACTGAAAATCGAGCGGCGCACGATCTCCATCTGTTCGAGGATCAACTGTGTGGCGCGGTGCTCGTGAGCTATCGAGGTCTGGCCATCGTGCCACGCTTGGCCAATGGCGGCGAGGGCAGGGGTGAAAACCTCGACATAGATGGCAGATGCCGCCCACCCGGAGGCGATCATCCGCGTAGTGATCTGCTGGGCTTGCATCGAGTTGCCAGACATGAGCGCACTTTCGTATTCGCGCCGCGCCACTGTAAGCGCCCGGTTTGATGGTAGGCGAGTTTCCGAATTCACGATTGGCTAGTTGTCCTTATAGCTTCCGCTCTTGGCCTGACATGGAATATATCCGACATATATCACTTTAGAGCCTCTGGTTATGGGAGTGGACTAGATTGTACTTAGTGGATATAGTCTACTACATAGATTGGTTTATCAAATATATACCGTACGGAAAATGCGGTGTTGAGAGGAAACATTGAGATGGAAATAGTACAAATCGTCGCAATCATCCTGGCTGCCATTGGAGCCTTGAATTGGGGGCTTGTCGGATTGTTCAAGTTTGACCTCGTGGCCACAGTGGCCGGGGGCATGAAGTTCGGCAGCGTAAACGCCTTTTCAAGAGTCGTTTACGTCCTCGTGGCGGTCGCCGGTGTGGTCGGACTGACCGCCATCGGAGAGCTCGTATAGCTGAAAGGGGAGGTAACCAAGATGGTACTTACTCAGATACAGGACCCGCAGTTGGAGCTCGGCAGGGACCCTGGCGTTAGCCCAGTGGTTTCTGCAGAAGTCGAAGACGTAGTGAAAGCCCTCCTGATCGCTGTCGGTGAAAACCCCTCTCGTGACGGCCTGAAGGATACGCCAGACCGTGTGGCTCGTATGTATGGCGAGCTG
Source organism: Dehalococcoidia bacterium (assembly GCA_963579925.1). Classification (GTDB taxonomy): domain Bacteria; phylum Chloroflexota; class Dehalococcoidia; order Lucifugimonadales; family Lucifugimonadaceae; genus UBA1151. The sequence continues at coordinate 13,256 of CAUZJA010000014.1, forward strand.
CTGGCCGGGTACTGGATGGAACCGGACCGTGTCATCAACGGTGCGCTGTTCGATGTGGAGTATGACCAGATGGTCGTGGTCAAAGATATCGACTTCTTCAGCCTTTGTGAGCACCATATGGTCCCATTCTTCGGTAAGGCAGCCGTCGGTTACCTTCCCGGAAGCAAGGTCATCGGCCTGAGCAAGATCCCTCGTATCGTCGAAATGTTCGCCCGACGATTGCAAGTCCAGGAACGGTTCACCCAACAGGTTGGCCAGTTCCTGGACGAGACGTTAAGTCCTCGTGGTGTCACTGTAGTGGTTGAGGCAACGCACCTGTGTGCGGCAATGCGCGGGGTGAACAAGCCTGGGACTCGTATGGTGACCAGCGCGATACTAGGCGAGTTTCGGCAGAATCAGACGACCCGAGATGAGTTCATGGCCCACTTGCGCGGTGGGCGGGAACCATTGATATGAGGTCAGTGATGTCCCCACTATATTTGCCGATCAATTGCATCCGACGTGTCACCAGAACGCTGCTGATCGTGAGGAATGACGCCTGCAGGGACCGTGTGAAGTGCCTGCAGTGCGCAAGGTCGATGGAACTTCCGGAGAGATTCATACGTGCAACTGGACCACAGGCAGTCGAGATCTATCGCGGACTAGCTTCTCCATTTGTTGACGAATCCTTGAACAGAGCTCAGTCCGCGTGAGCGAGCTGAATCGCATCGCGATCGTGGGCTCCACTGGCTACGTCGGAGGGTTGCTTACGAAGGCCCTGCTTGATGCCGCGCAGGCTCCGATCTGCATCAGCCGCCGAAAACCGGAGAAGTTGACTGACTCCGGAGAGTGGCGGCATGGCGATGTGCTATCGGCAGAGTCACTTGAAACAGCCTTGAAAGGGATCGATGTTGCTTACTATCTGGTTCATGGCCTTGCAGATGAAGGCGACTTTGCAGACCTTGAACGAAGAGGTGCTAAGAACTTTGTGAAGGCGGCAGAGGTGGCCGGGATCAGGCGAATCGTCTATCTTGGGGCTCTGGCTCGAGGCGATGACGATGAACAGTCGGCGCACATCGCAAGTCGCCACCTGGTCGGGAGAATTTTGCGAGGCAGCCGAATTCCGACGACGGAGTTTCGGGCGTCGGTGATCATTGGCGTAGGCAGTATGCCGTTCGAGGCAATTCGCGCCCTGGTGGAGAGACTACCTGTGATGGTTACTCCGAAATGGGTGCGATACCCGGTTCAACCGATCGCTGCGACAGACATCGTGAGGTACCTGTTGGCGGCGGCGGCTGACGATGGCGACAGAGATTACGTTTATGAGGTCGGTGGCTCTGATCGCGTCCGGTACAAGGACCTGATGGCGAAGTATGCGGAGGCGAGAGGCCTGAGGCGGCTGATGATCCCGGTGCCGGTGATCACGCCACGGCTTTCAAGTCTCTGGCTAAAGTTGATAACTCCCGCCAATTACAAAATCGGGCGCAGAATTGTCGATAGCGCGGCCCACAATTCGTTCGTTGCTGACACCTCCGCAGAAGAGCGATTTCGTGTGACGCCGATGTCGGCTTCGGACGCAATCGTGACTGCTCTGAGGGAGGAAAAACAAAACCTCGACTTTCTTGAAACAAGTCTCGATGCAAGTTCTTCCGGAGATTTTCTCAAGATCGCGTCTGGGACCACTTTTGTGGACAGCCGCGCTTTTGCCATAAATGCCAGTCCAGATGATGCCTTTGAAGCCGTCAAGCGTATTGGCGGTGACAATACCTGGTACTGGGCCGATTGGCTTTGGCGGCTAAGGGGCTCGATGGATCGAATGATTGGCGGTGTGGGGATGCGGCGGAGACCGGGAGCCCTGCGAAGTTTCAAGCTAGGTGATTCCATCGATTTCTGGCGTGTTGAGCGGTACGAGCCCGGAAAACGTCTCACTTTGAAGGCTGAGATGAAGCTGCCTGGCGATGCTTGGCTAGATCTGAAGGTCGTTCCACACGGGGATCGGTCAACGTTGATCCAAACCTCAGCGTTCGATCACAGAGGGCTTCCGGGGCTTCTTTACTGGTACGGGCTCTACCCGTTGCACACACTAATTTTCAGGAACCTGGGCCGTGAACTGGCAGCCCGGGCAGATTCGAACATGAATACGAAACTATGACGATTACAATTGCAGCCCCGATCGTGCCTCCGACCCGGCCAAAGATAGTCCGAACCTCGGATGGTGGGTATCGGCTGATGCAATCAATGAGGCTTGCGACGCCCATGGAGGAGGTTTTCGACTTCTTTGCAGACGTACAAAACTTGAATTTAATCACTCCGCCGTGGCTGGCCTTCGAAATCCTGACACCAGGTGAGATCAATATGGGGGTAGGGGCGTTGATCGACTACAGGCTAAAGTTGCACGGTGTATCTCTAAGCTGGACCAGTGAGATGACAATCTGGGATCCGCACCGCATGTTCGTCGACACCCAAGTGCGGGGTCCTTTCAAGGAGTGGCACCATATGCACTCGTTTAAGGAAATCGATTCCACAACTACCGATATCACCGATAAGGTCGACTATCGCGTTCCAGCGGGTCGGCTAGTCCATCGTCTGTTCGTGAAGCGTGACCTCGAGGCGATCTTCGCTTACCGCGCTGAGCGGATCGCCGAGTTATTGGGAGGCACGCCATGACGACAGCAACTCTCGCGGTAAACGCGGGAGATGATCGGCTGCAAGACCGATTCAACAACCTGCGGCGGTGGAACATTGGTGTCGGACTATTGCATGCGGTGCAAGCGATTGCGATTCTTATACTCGCAAATGACTTCTCGCTGCCGGTTACGGCGACATTCATGATAGATGCACCGGGAGCAGCGCCCCCGCAACTGACCGAATTGTTCTCGCCGAAGTTCGCCTATGGCGTTGCCGCGTTTTCGCTGATCTCTGCGGCGGCGCACTTCCTGATATCGATGCCCGGTGCATTCGACTGGTACAAGAGACAGCTCGGGCAGCGACGGAACTATGCACGATGGGCCGAGTATTCGCTGAGCGCATCGCTGATGATGGTGCTGATAGCGATGCTGCCGGGCATCTCAGATATCGCTGCGCTGGGAGGGATCTTCGGTGTGAACGCGGCGATGATCCTGTTTGGCCTGCTGATGGAGAAGTATGAGGTTCCGGGAGCTCCCTCTTGGATCTCGTTTAATTTCGGGTCAATCATGGGGATAATCCCGTGGCTGCTGATCGGGATCTATATGGTCTCGCCGACTGTGGAAGCGAGCCCGCCGGTGTTCGTGTACGGCATCTTTATTTCGCTCTTCGTCTTCTTCAACATATTCGCCGTGAACATGTACTTGCAGTACCGCGGGATCGGACCGTGGCGAGACTATCTGTTCGGGGAGAAGAGCTACATAGTCTTGAGTCTGATAGCCAAATCGCTGCTGGCCTGGCAGGTGTTCTCAGGCACCCTGGCGGGTTGAACATGGCTCACTGGGTTGTGGTCTACGCCAAACGGTTCTGTTAGAACTCAGGGCATGAGCAGATTAACATCCTCTGAAATGAGTTGAGGAGTCGCCCATGCCTTCCCCGTATTGCAGATTCGTATCCACCCAGAAAAGAAAAGGTCGAACCGCCCTAGGTTAGACATCTACTATTGTGGGCAGTGCAAACGTCGATTTAATGAGCGAACCGGAACGCCGTTCAACGATCTCTAGTTTCCGACAGATATCATGCTCCTTGCCGTTCTCTGGAGACTTCGCTACAAGCTGGGGTTCAGGGATGTCGCTGAGCTTCTCCTACAACGGGGATTCGAGGTAAGTTACGAGACTGTGCGGGTGTGGGAGTTCCGATTTTCCCCACTGGTAAGCGAGAACCATCGTGCCAGGCGACGGGGACAAGCAGACCGGCCCAGGTATCTGGGCGAGACGTATGTGAAGGTCAGCGGACGATGGTGCTATCTGTACGGGGCATTTTGGCGTCTGGAGGCTGTGAGATTCCGGGGGAGTGGTTGGAGCGGCGAGAAGCATTGCCGATCAACGCGGACATCCCGTAGCGGCACATTTCATGTGCCCGGCTACCCATCCCATATGTGCATCCAATGCAATTGGTGCCATCCGCTCCTCGACACACCCCGCGTCTTCGCCGAAACTCGAACCATAGAGAACTGCGCAGCTCTCCAGAAGATGTAGCGACAGGCCGATCGGCCCCGTCAGATATTCAAGTTACCGCTGACCCCGAAACTAGGCCAGTTCAAATTTCATACCCGATGGCGTTTCTATATCCAACGTCCATCGGGGTCAGGAAGGGAACCCGCAGCACATACCGGCTGACGCCATCCTGAGGCACTCGAAGGACCACATGCTGGCAACGGCCCACCGTCTCGCTCTTCATGAGCGAGGATATACCGGTCGATCACCCTCGAAGCTCTGAGGAACGTCGTCCCCCCAACAACCCGGTAGGACCGGGAACATACCGGCCTAAGCCACGGATCCTTCGAGCACTTCGAGAGCCTCAGTACAGGCACCTCAAGATGGCAGAAGGAAACATGAGAGGCCAGCCGCCTCAGGCAACGAGGACAATACCGATCGCTCCCCAACGTGCATCCAACGCACTTGGGACATACCGCTCAGATTCTTCGATGGCAACGACCACCGAAGCACAAGGGCAACAATATTGCGGGTTCCATCACCAGCTACCGTGGACCATCTGCCATGGAGGCACTTTGAAGCCGTAGGGGCACATGGCGTGCGCCCGTTTTTCTGATTTATCCCCTCGCCCATTTGGGGAGAGGGCTAGGGTGAGGGGGCTACTCCGCTCCAGCACCCGCGCTAAATGCCCGTACGGCAGGTACTCCCCTCTCCCATATCGGGAGAGACGTGGGACGCGTAGAGGGTTCCCCGTTTATGCTAGATATTCCGATGCCCAACACCAGCTAAATCGATACTACTGACGCTTGTGCATTATGGATCGTCCATCGACGAGTTCAGGATGCTGTCTAAGACTGCCTAGCCCACCAATCGAGTCAGAATCATCTTAGTCGAGTAGGTCGATTACGCCTGGAAATATTGATCCCCCAGGGAGAGTCCTGATGCCGTTGTGGACAATCCGTGGACATTTGGTGGTGTCGAAGGTGAGAATCGAACTGGTTCTGTCAGAACTCAGGTCACGGATCGATTGTGGTCGAAGTTGAACCACCAAGAGCCTTCAGGATCAGGCCGATAACTCGACCATTAGCGTCGACCATTTCATCCTGAAGATCTTTCGCCTTTCTGATGCCCTAACAGGCCGATCTTCCGATCGCTGAATCCTGAGGTAGTTCCGCAACTCGTCGAACGCGTTACAGAACCGACTCGCTGATTCGAATCTGCCGAACCCCAGCATCGGATAGTAGGGCTGCTTGATGTACCGATGATTCTGCTCCATCCGCTTGTTCAGATATTGACTGTGTCGATGCAACACCTTCCCGCCCAACAATCCATCAAATGGCCTTCCTATATGCAGGATACTTGTCCATGGTCATGCGTAAAGGCCGCTTATCCTCGCTGTCGACTAAACGACGCAAGAACTGTTGAGCTGAGTACCTATCGCGTTTGTCACTAAGCATCGAGTCAAGCAGGTTGCCGTCTCGATCTATGCCCCGGTACAGGGAGCACCATCGTCCGCTGACTTTCACATACGTTTCATCCAGGTACCAGGAACGGCCGGCATGTCCTTGTCGCCTGGCACGAAGTTTTGTACCCACTAGAGGCCCAAAGCGGAACTCCCAGTTACGGATAGTCTCGTAGCTGATCTCGAATCCTCGTTGGAGGAGCTGCTCGGCGACGTCCCGAATACCGAGCTTGTAACGCAATCCCCAGAGCACTGCCACGAGCACGACGTTTGTCGGAAACTGCAGATCGTTGAACGGTGTGCCCGTTCGCTGGTTGAACTGTATCCTGCATGAGTTACAGAAATAGATCCGATAACCCAGAGATGTTCGTCGACGCCGTTTCGCGACAGATTCAGACCGGCAATGCGGACACGACATCAGCAACTCCTCATCTTGTTTCAGACGATGCTACCTTCACTGAAAACTGAGTTCTGACAGAATCGTCGATGCCGATCTCATCGAAGCCACAAGTAGGGTGATTCGTTGGCGCGTGATCCCGCCGCCGTGCTGGAGGATGTGATTGACGGGCGCGTATCGGTTGCGGCGGCGCGGGATGAGTATGGCGTTGTGTTGGACGCATCAGGGGACGCGGTTGATGTGGCTTCAACTGCTACGTTGAGAAACGAGATCGCGGGCGAGCGGTGATCACGCCGCTGATCCCGATCGGTGCGCGCTAGCTGCCTGCCGGAGGCACTGGTCCTCGATGATACGGAATCGATGACCGTATGTTTTAGATCCTTAGACTACGGCCCGGAGCGGCCTTCGCCCAGGATGAAACCGCGTCTTTCTGATGTTCGCGGCGAATCTAACGCTAGAGAGGTACGTTCTGTAGCGGCATGAGCAGCCGGGTACCCACAAGCCCCCCCGCTACGTCATTAGCCGGCCAACGTGGATGCTACGCGGGCATCCCTGGCAACTTCGTTCCGGGTACGTCTGTGCGGAGTTTGTAGACGGATGTGCGGGCGGTGACGAAGATGGTCTGGCGGTCGGGGTCTCCGAAGGCGAGGTTTGCGGGGAGTTCTGGTAGCGCGATCATGCCGAGGTGCGTGCCATCGGGCTCGAACACCCAGATGCTTCGGGGACCGGTGCAGAGGATGCGACCTGCTTCGTCTACCTTCATGCCATCAGGGACGCCGCCAAGCTCGTCGCGTGAGCGGAATACGCCAGGGTACTTCTCGAACGTACCTTCTGCTGGTACATACGGCATATCGGCCAGGAAACGCGGGTTGCTGAGAGTGCCATCGGGGGCTGCATCGTAGGCGTGGAGGTGTGGGTCGGGGCGGGAGTTTGTTGCGTATAGGATGCTCTCGTCCGGTGAGAATGCGAGGCCATTGGGGTGGTTCATATCCTTGGCGGCCACGGAGAGTGCGCCGTCCGGGCTGAGCCTGAATATTGCTGAGTAGCCCAGTTCACGCTCGTCTTCAGGGATCAGCTCTTGCGGGTCGGTGAAGTAGATATCGCCGCTGGAGTGAGTCACAACGTCGTTGCTGCGGTTTAGTCGGGCGCCTTCGAAGCGGTCGGCAAGGAGGGTGATTTCACCATCGTCTTCCATTCGGACGATTTGCTGAGCGTCTTGCTGCGCGTAGACAACGTTTCCGTCCAGATCGAACGTGGCTCCGTTGGTACCGCCGGAGTTTTCACGGATGACAGATTTGTAGCCTGTCATGAGATCTATGACGTAGTGAATTCGAGCGTCAACGTCTGAAACGAACAGTTTGCCGGTGGGGTGCCAGAGTGGTCCTTCAGTGAATGTGAAGCCGGTCGCGACCAGTTCGATGGCGCCTGTTTTGAAGTCGCTCATTCCACTCACAGGCCAATTCTCTTTCTTACTTTCCCTAATTGGGATCGGAGCAGGCTTCCGGGCGAATCCCACAATATGAGGACGCACCGGATACAGGCCATTGCCGAACTCTGTCGTTTCAATCAACTCAAGCGCGCTGGCTTTTATGGCCGCAATGGTATTTCGATTGGGGTGGCAGCCCTCAAAACAGGTTCGCCAGAGTGGCATTGAGATGTCCTGGAATATGCCGCGCAGTCGGCCCTTCCCACGCACGTGTTCCATGAACCGGAACTCGCCACCAGGACGAAGTAGTCGCGCCACTTCGTTGATCACGTCTGCCTGGTCATCAACGCTGCAAAGAACCAGTGTGCCAACGATGGTGTCGAACGACTCATCCTCGAACGGCATATTGGTGGCGGGTGCGACGGACGATGCGATGGTCATCCCAAGTTTGGTTGCTTTTGCCGTGAGCTTTCGCAACATGAAGGGGTTGGGGTCGGTGACCGTTAGTTGAGCGCCCTGCTTTATGTCTTCTGAGTAGTACGGCAGGTTGGCGCCTGTACCTGCGCCAATCTCAAGTACGTCACCGGTTGCACGCCCTGCAACGTACTCTCGATGAGGCTTAAATACGCCGCGCTCAGATGCGGCGAGGGCGGGATCATAGATGGCAGCGAAGATACGCTGTGTGAACGCGGGCATGAGGCGAGTTTGGACTGCTTCTGCTGTGTGGTCAATTGCCGCGGGTTTGGAGGCTGCGCAATCTCGCCATTTCATTTCGCTGCACCAGATGCCAGAATAGTCACCACACTCACTGCCGGGTGCAGATCGACTGCACCGGTGGATTGGCACGGCAGGTCTAAAGAGTTCAAATATGGAAAACGAAGAAAAAGATCCTCGCGCTGAATACGTGATGCAGAACACAGAGGTTGTGCGGCCGCCCAAGCAATCGCTGGCGACTTTTGGCACGACGATCATTCGATACCACATGCTCAGCGCTCCGATTTATGCCGACATTGACGGCCTTGGCGGTGCCAATGAGACGGTCATTCGCAACGGCACTGTTCGCGCCAACAAACCTGAAGTAGTCACGCCTTACTACCTTGCGCGAGCCGAAGGTTTTGGCGACTCCGCTTCGGAGTTCCTTGAGGAGATCACGCGCATGTACGGCGCAAACTCCCCCGGGCTGATGTACGAATACCAGAACGAGTTTGGCGGCACGGAGATTGTTTCTGGCAACCCTGACGAAGTCGCCAAGCGCATTGAAGAGCGGTTGGACAAGGAAGATCGGCAGCTAGAAGCCGTAATCAAGGGTGTGGATGATCACTGGGACCTTTCACTGCTCAAGTTCATCTTTGATCTGACGAATCAGTCCGTGCAGGGCAACGTCAACGACTTGAACTCGCGTGGTCTGCTTGATCCGCAAAACGACGTGCCGCGTGCGGCGCATGTACGCATCGAGAAGATGCTGGCAGAGGCAAGTCGTGGCGAGCGCGATCCTTCTGAGGTTCATCGAGAGCTGGATCGCTGGGGTCTTTTCGACGTCTATGAGGACCGGTTTCTGGCGCTTTTCAGGCCCTAGTCGTTGAGTTCAACCTCACTTATGTGTGAGCTGACCAGACGCCGAGCACTTGACTTTTGTTACCGCATGAATAACCTTCGAGATTCCATAAGTTGCTAACGGCGCCACATTTATTTGGCAGCGCACAAGATCAGGGAGACCACAAAAATGGCAATCAGACTAGGGAGTCAAGTTCCTAACTTTCAGCAGGACTCCACCGAGGGCCAGCTAGATTTCTACGAATTCCTTGGCGATAGCTGGGGCATTCTTTTCTCACACCCGGCCGACTTCACGCCGGTTTGCACCACTGAGTTGGGCGCTGTTGCCGGACTCAAGGGCGAATGGGACAAGCGCAACGTGAAGGTGCTGGGCCTCAGTGTTGACCCGCCAGACTCGCACATGGGCTGGGCGAAGGATATTGAAGAGACTCAGGGCAACGCTCTGAACTTCCCACTGGTTGCTGATGCTGATCGCAGCGTCTCAACGGCTTACGACATGCTGGATGGTGATGAGGCAGTAACCGCGACGGTGCGCTCAGTCTTCATCATTGACCCCAAAAAGAATCTGCGACTCTCTCTCACGTACCCGCCATCAACCGGCCGGAACTTTGCAGAGATTCTCCGGACGATCGACTCGCTTCAGCTCACGGACTCCCACAAGGTGGCAACCCCGGCGAACTGGCGCGATGGCGAAGACGTGGTGATTCTGCCAACAGTCTCTAACGAAGATGCCGATGCCATGTTCCCGAAGGGCTACAAAGCGGTGAAGCCTTACCTCCGGGTGACGCCTCAGCCGAACAAGTAAGCCATACGGGTTTCATCGAGTTCAAAAAGAGAAGACCCCGCCGGTTGGCGGGGTCTTCTCTTTTTAACTTTCTCCAAAGCTCGACTTTTGACGTGCGCGAGCACATCAATACAGTTGCTCCTGTTCAATCTTTGTTCTGGCTGTGGTCCATCAGCAAATTACCACTCCCTCGAGTGTCGAAAAATCGTCGTATCACCGTGGCTCAGACCCCCACGGTGGTAGGGCTTTGGCACTATGTCCGGGATTACCAATTCCAGCTACGGTTTATCCAGTAAATCAAGCAGTGCCCACTCAACACTGCACAAACGAAAGAGACACAGTCCCGCCCCCGACAGGGGGTGCCCGGGCTGAGAAGCGTGGGAATTTGGCAGACTTCATTCCGGAAACCGCTCGATGAATCGTTATCGCAGACGACTCGGAGAAAAATCGAGAAGCTATTCGCGAAATGCTTTCCAAGTTCGTGGAACTTGACGTGACAGAGGCAGAAACTGGTGCTCAGTGTCTTGCGATACTGCAATCCGGGGAATTCGATGGGTCGTTGTTAGTCTCAGCATGCCCAACGCTCACGGCTTCACCGTGCTACGGGCCGTTTCTGACGGAACCATCCCTCGACCTCACTTCGTAGCTGCAATCTCTGAGTGGTCGGACAGCGACAACCGCAGGATTGAGGATGGCAACTACAACATTGATGCTGTCATAACCAAGCCATTCAACTTCAATGAGATTCAGGCCGCAATGAGTGATCTGGCCAACTCAACATTTGAAGACAATCTTCTGGACGGCCTGATCGCCTAGCCCGCTCGAATCCTTGATCTCGTAATTCGATCGATGGTCTGATCGCCTCAGGCATTGGACCAATGCCACTTTCGGCATTATGCTCTGCTCTACCTAATGTTCTGGATGATGCAAGTGGTGGGGTGCATGACGAGCCAACTCTCTTCTCAGACGATTGAAGTCGCGGATGTTCTCGCGGCAAACGAGCTATTTCACGAACGCGGCTGGAGCGATGGTCTGCCGATCATCCCGCCCACCGAAGAGGCCGTTTCAGAGTTTTTGAACGCCTCAGGATTGGCTGCCGATGAGGTGCTGGGCGTGGAGCCGGTCAAGGGCGGAGTGGTCACTGCTGAGAAGGCGGCTATCAACGCGGTTGCCGCCGGGTGCAGACCTGAATACATGCCCGTTGTGGCAGCGGCTGTACGAGCAATCACCACTGAGAAGTTCATGCTGCACGGACCAACCGTGAGTACCATGGGCGCGGCGGTACTTATGATTGTGAACGGCCCAATTACTCAAGACCTGGGAATGAACGCAGGGACGTCCGTGTTTGGGCCTGGTAATCGGGCCAACGCGACCATTGGACGGGCGCTTCGGCTGATACTGATCAACGTACTGGGTACCCGAGCGGGCGAACTGGATAAGGGCACGCTGGGTCATCCCGGCAAGTACACGTGGTGCATCGCTGAGGCCGAAGACCGGTCGCCGTGGGAGCCGCTTCACGTTGGGCGAGGCCTCGCTGATGGCACAAGCGCGGTGACGGTGGTCGCTGGACTCAGCGGCCTGCAAGTCGGCGAGCACGCGGCCAACACGCCGGAAGGCATTTTGGACTCATTCGCTCAGCGCATGTACGCGCTGGGCCCAGATATGAAAGAGGTGGTGCTGGTCTTCTGCCCTGAGCACGTTGCGTTCTTCCGGGAGGCGAACTGGAAGAAGTCGCAGATTGGCGAGTACCTGCACGAGGTGACTCGCAAGCCTCGGTCTGAGTGGGCAGGGTTCGGCTTCCCGGTCAACTGGACTCCGGGGCAAGAGGACGACATCGTCAGTGCCATCGCATCTCCCGACGCTGTTCTCCCGGTGGTCGCGGGCGGCGACGGCGGGGCGTGGAGCATGATCATCCCCACGTGGTCATTCGGCGCGAAGACGCTCGCCGTCACCCAGGAGATCGTGTAGCCAGTTGGTTCTCGACCAAAGGTTCACCCTGGTCGTTTACGTTTCGATACACGCGAATCAACCATGGGTCATGCCGGAATGATCCATTTCTAAATCGCCTTCGGAATCACTGGGGCTGTCTGAATATCCCCTTAATACGTCATATTCCTGAACCTGCTTCCCTATCAGGACATCTTTCATTGTTGGATGTGCCTCAAGGTGCAGTGCCCGTAGCTGACCATCTACGTCCGAAATCTGGCTTGTCAATTCAACAAAGTTGGTCTGGTCGATCTTCTCTTCCCTGAATAGTTGTTCCAGATCGGCTTCAAGGGTTATTAGGCTGTTCCCAAGAATCTTTGCTTCACTATTCATCGTCTTGAAGATCGCCTCAACCTCAAACTTCTGGGCGTCAGACAACTCGAGCGGTTCTGACATTTGCAGAATGTGTGTTGGCCCCGGGTAACTATTCAGCTCTGCACTTAGTGCGTAACCGGCGCCGCGTCCGGCAAGAATGTCTTCCACGCGATCCGGTTCAATGGCCTTGATGGGGCGACTCTCCAATCCAGCGTACGGCTGAGGAAAGGTCGCTATCACTTCAGCGAAGTTGGGCTCCTCAACTGGAGCGGGAGTGCCGGCACAGCCCACAAGTACCGCTGCGGCAATTACCAACAGGGAGAGAGCAACACACGGATTACACCTATCAAAAAGCAGCATCATTCCATCGGCTCGTATGTTCGAAGGTTAAGGCTATCCGTTGCGGGCGGTTCCCGTGTGAAGGAAATGAGGGCGCCAACGCGAAGAGGCCACCAGATAGCGACATCCCGATGGGGGGAGCGTGGTCGTGCGGCGCGATGACGCTGGACGTAACCAAGGAAATCAGATAACGGATAGAATCTCGCATCAGGAGCAACGCATGATACTCAAGATTCTCAATCCACGGATAGAATCTCGCATCAGGAGCAACGCATGATACTCAAGATTCTCAATCCAACGTATGAGCCGGCCATCAGTGCCCATGGCATGGCGGATCGGCCAGACACGCTGACCGGCAAGCGAATTGGCCTGCTGTCCAACGACAAGTTGAACGCCGATTCGCTGTTAGATGCCATTCATGAGGTTCTGTCTGACACTTTTGAGCTTGGTGCTCCGGTGAGGCTTAACCGTGGCAACGCCTCTGCTCCTGCGCCCACTGAGATGCTGGAAGGTATCGCTAAGGAGATCGACGTTGCGCTCCTTGGCAACGGCGACTGAGGCAGCTGTTCGTCGTCCAGTGTGTACGACTCAATTGAACTCGAAAAGCTCGGCATTCCTGCGATTGCTATCTGTACGGAGCCATTTGAATCTGGTGCGAAGGCGATGACGGAGTTGGGCGGAATCCCCGGCTATCCGTTTGTGCTGATCGAGCACCCCATCGGCAGCCTCACGCCAGAAGAGCTCCACGAGCGGGCGATGAACGCGGCGCCGCAGATCCTGGCGTCACTACTTGCGAGGCCTAACGAGGGTTAGCGGCGGCGGTGGCAGAGATGCCCACATTACGCGGGAGCGTCTATTCCAAGATCCGTTGCAGCGACGCGCAGCACCTTGTCTAGCGTTGCCAGTGGTAGTTGCATACGCAGGGCGAGTTCTAAGTATGAGGCA
>CAUZJA010000015.1:0-25921 GCA_963579925.1 Dehalococcoidia bacterium
CGTGTACCAGGGATCGTAACGCTTCTGGAACCCAACGACGCTTGCCACGCCAGCCTTGTCGATGGCGTCCGCCTGGCTTTTAATCTCATCGTAGAAAAGACTCTGCGGCTTCTCCGCAAATATGTGAATGCCTTTTGCGACCGTTCGCTCAATCTCACCACGGTGCTGGTTGGGCGGCATCACGAACCACACGGCGTCTGGCTTGGCGGTGTCGACCATCTCATCGACGTCGGTGAAGAGCTGCGTGGAGCCCTGCTTGTAGTCGGGAGCATAGCTCTGGATCTTGCTCTCAGCGAGGTTTTCCTCGAACGGGTCGGCAAGAGCGACCAGTTGGACCTCTTCGTCCGTCTGGAGGGCGATGATGGATCTGAGGTGCTGAAGACCCCGCTGCCCAATTCCAACTACTGCAACTTTGAGGGCTCCTGCCATCTGTCTACGTACTCCAATGCGATCAAGTGAAAATCAACGGTGTCATATCGAATCAAAAGTGCCGCGAGATATGGAAATATCTGTACGGAACCGGGTGGCCGAGTCTACCACGCAGTGTGGTGGTTTATGAGTATGTTGACGCAAGTTCGGAATAGGCGTTAGATGGCGCCTAAGAAACGGACTTGTCCATCTGGATGAGGATGAAAGGACCTTGCTGTGAAAGTCACGGAAGTACAGACGCATCTGGCGGCCGGGTGGACGTTTGTGAAAGTCATGACGGATGAGGGTATTTACGGTGTTGGTGAGGTCCATCCGGCGAGCGGGACCAGCGGGACGCCTTTTGCTGCCAGAGCCGCGGTTGAGTATCACGCTGAGTATCTGATTGGTAAGGATCCTCGTGAGATCGAGCGGAACTGGCAACACATGTTCCGTCGATGCCTATTCCGTGGCGGCTCAGATGCGATGGCTGGGCTTGGCGGGATTGATATGGCTGTGTGGGACATTGCCGGAAAGGCGGCAGGCCTACCGGTGCACAAGCTGATTGGCGGGCCAACGCGGGATCAGGTGCGTGTGTACGGCCACCTGGGCGGCGATACGCCGGAGGAGATGGCTGAGAACGCGATCGCGCTTGTGGAAGAGGGCTACACGGCGCTCAGGTTCTACCCGCTCGGCTCGTTCAACGCCTCCGTTATGCCCGGCTATCAGGAGTTGGTGCGCATTGCTGTTTCGTTCACAAAGGCAGTGCGTGAGGCGGTGGGACCTGATCTGGACCTCATGATCGACGTCGTGAACAGACTATCGCCGCCTGAGGCGATAGCAATTGGGCAGGCGCTCGGGCCGTACGGCCTCTACTTCTTCGAGGACCCTATCGAGCCGGACAACATCGATCAGATGGCGCATGTGGCGGCGAACGTGCCGATGCCAGTGGCGTCAGGCGAGCGCTTGTACACGATCTACCAGTTCCAGGAGCTCGTGAACAAGAACGCATCGGCGTATGCCCGGCCAGATATGAGCCTGGTTGGCGGCATCACCGCCATGCGCAAGATCGCGGCGATTTGCGAGGCCAACTATGTGGGCGTCGCGCCGCACAACCCGCTCAGCCCGATCATGACTGCGGCCAACGTGCAGTTCGACGCGGCGACGCACAACATAGCGATTCAGGAGTACCGGCCCACCGAGGCAATAGAAGCCACGGCAGAGCTTGTGGATCAACCTTTGGAGATGAAAGACGGCCATCTGCAGATTCCTGATCGGCCAGGACTTGGTATCGATCTCAACCTTGAGGCGTTCAAGCACCATCCTTCGGAACGTCGGACGCGACCGGTGTTGTTGAACAGTGATGGCGCGTTGCGGGAGTATTAGGGCCATGCGGATAACGAAGATCGAAACGCTGTCTGCCTACGTTCATCAATGGGTGAAGATTTACACGGATGAAGGCATCATTGGAATTGGCGATCTGCATGGCGGTAGCGGAGGTTCCGGAACGCCGGTCACGGTGGTGGCGGCGGTCAAATCTCACGCTGAATACCTGATCGGGAAGAATCCGCTGGAGATTGAGCGCCACTGGTAGCACATGCTTCGACGATGTCTGTTCCGCGGCGGTAGCGACGCGATGGCCGCGCTCGGGGCAATCGATGTCGCATTGTGGGACATCGCGGGCAAGGCTGCGGGCATGCCGGTCTACAAGATGCTTGGCGGTCCAACTCGCGACCGGGTACGTGTGTACGTGCACCTCGAAGGTTACACGCCTGAGGTAATGGCGGATGACGCGTTGCGTCGGGTGGATGAGGGTTATACGGCACTTCGCTTCTACCCGCTGGGGCCGTTTACGGAGGGGTTGCCAGACTCCTATCAAGGCGTTGTGCGCAAGATGGAGTCGTTCACGAAGGCGGTGCGTGATGTCGTTGGGCCTGAGATGGATTTGATGATCGACATTGTGAACCGGCTGTCCCCGCCAGAGGCAATCGCGGCCGGGCGAACTCTGGAGCAGTATGGGCTCTACTTCTTTGAGGATTTCATCGAGCCAGACAATATTGATGCGATGGCGCGTGTGGCAGCGGAAGTGCCGATACCGATCGCATCAGGCGAGCGTTTGTACACGATCTATCAGTTCCAGGAGTTGATGGCCAAGAACGGATCGGCGTACATCCGACCGGACATCAGCGTTGCGGGCGGAATTACCAATCTCAGGAAGATTGCCGCGATTGCAGAGGCGAATTACGTGGGAATGGTGCCGCATAACCCGTGCTCGCCAGTGATGACGGCTTCGGTTGTGCAACTTGATGCCACTCTCCACAACGTGGCAATTCAGGAGTACACCGGAACCGAGTTTGATTCGCCGAAGCGAGATCTGGTGGATGAGCCGTTGAAGCTTGTCGATGGGCACCTGTTGCTGCCCGACAGGCCGGGCATTGGCATCGAGCTGAACGAAGAGGCGTTCAAGCACTACCCGATGGCTCTGTTCGACCGGAAGCCCGTGATAAACAGCGATGGCGCGTTGCGGGACTACTGATGCTCAGGGGAATTAGGCCATAATGGCTACCCTTAGCGATGGAATTTGGAGCATATAGATGACGACAACACAAGGGACCGTTACAAGGGAAGAGCTTCGCGCCCGCGTAGATGCGCTGCCGAGGGAGCATTTTGCACATCTGCCGACTGCGCTGGAGGATTTGCCGCGGCTGACTGAGGAGCTTGGTGGCCCCCGCATCCTTGTGAAGCGAGAGGACGCGACGGGGCTGGCGTTTGGCGGCAACAAGGCTCGTCACTACGAGTTTGAGATGGCGCACCTCAAGGAGCAGGGCTTCAACGCCATCGTCAACATCATGGACTACCACTCCAACAATGCCCGAGTTACCGGCGCCGCCGCGGCCAAGATGGGGTTCAAGTACGTGTTGATCCTCAAGAACGCCAAAGATCGCGTGATCCAGGGCAACTTGCTGGTCGATAAAATTCTGGGAGCGGAACTTCATCTGCTATCGGAAGAGGACTCTGATCGAGCCGAGCATCTGGCCGCTGAACTTGGCAAGCGGCTGGAGGAAGAGGGCTACAAGCCTTACGTGCGGCAGCAGTATGCCTTCCCGAAGTATGTTGGGTCGCTGGCATACGTTGACTGCGCGCTGGAGCTGGCAGAGCAGTTGGAAGAGGGTGGAATCACGGAGAAGGTGCGCTTCTTTGGCGTATCAGGGCGCTCACTGGCCGGGCTGATCCTAACGGCCAAGAACCTTGGGCTCGACTGGAAGGCCACGGGCGTCGCGGTTAACTACGAAGTTGAGATGAAGGAATATCTGTACGACGTAATTGGTGGAGCGCAAGAAGTGCTGGGGCTGACCACGCCGTTTGACCCGGACGATATGGCTGTGCTCAACCAGTACATCGGCGAGGGCTACGGCATCCCAACGGAAGCGGTGATCGAGGCCGTCCACATGCTGGGCCGCCTGGAAGGCCTGATGGTCGACCCGAACTACACAGGCACAGCGATGTCAGGCCTGATTGATCAGATCCGCCAGGGCAACGTTGATAAGGACGAGACAGTCGTCTTCCTACACACCGGTGGACTGCCCGCGATCTTCACGTTCGCGGAGGAGTTGGCCGCGTACGAGGGGTAGCGGGGAGTAGGACTAGATCCATGTACTATATTTCCGAATTTCGGAAAGGTTAGTTGGATATCTCCCCAAATTACAAGCAGCCGAGATATAAACCCCGTAAAGCGTCCAGCCGACGCGGGCGAATCGCTCAATTTTCGCTGATTGCCATGATTGGATTACTGGCTACCGGTGTGTGTGTGGGAGCGCTCTTTTCTGCACCTGCAGATGGCAGCGTTACAGTAATTATCTCTAATCTAAGTGATCGACCGGCCTATGTGGCGGTTGAGAGAGTGAGTTCTGGAACTGAGATCCTCACCCACGAATTCGCAGGACCCCACAGTCAAGATTCCTTCCACCTGCCGATCACTGGCAGTCCGATTGGCAGTGGGCGTGCAGGAGAACTCACTGTTTACTACGGGGGGCCCGCGTTCACCATGAGATGGATAGACAATTAGCGCTTTGCGATTTCGGCCTGGGATTCAAGCGGTCGGTATATTTATCAGGACATCATTGATTGGGAAGTACTTGAGTCTAGGGAGTGGCTCGTGGAGATCGTTGACTCGATGGGCTGAACGGGGCCTGATATTTAGGGATCGCGTACCTCATGTCGGGATAAGGCTCGCATCAGGCAGGCTTCCTTGCCCGGATCGAAAACATGAACGGGACTTTTGGGCAGTTGGGTGGCAGGTGCCAGAGGCCCTGGTCGTCGACGATCATGCCTTCGTGGCTGCGATAGGCGCACCAGTCACGCTCCCGGAATAGCTCGATGACGAGTCCGGCGTTGATGAGCGCCATGATGATGTCTTCCATGGAGTGGAACCACTCGAACGTATCTTTGCCGGTTGCGTGGCTTGAAGCGTAGTCCGCACCATCTTCGCCACTGAGACGGAGTGCGCCGCCCGGATCGAAGTATGGCTCGCCAAAGTAGAGGTCTTCCTTCGACGCAATTGGCTTTTCGTACTGGATCATCTCTCCGCCGGGATGAAATTCAGCGATGTAGAAGATTCCGCCGGGTTTCACAGCACGAGCGGCGATTCGGCCCCACTCCGGGATGTCATGTAGCCATCCCAGCACGCCATATGACGTGAAGACTACGTCGAACTGCTCATCGAAACGGTCACCAAGGTCGTAGATGTTTGACTGGGTGAAGGTGGCGTCGATGTCCTCTTCATTGGCGAGGTTGCGTGCGAGGTCTATCGCGTCGTTGCCGAAGTCGACTCCGGTCACCGTTGCGCCCTGACGTGCCCAAGAGATGGTGTCCTGGCCGAAGTGGCACTGGAGGTGGAGCAGCGATTTGCCCTCGATATCGCCAACTTCATCGAGGATGTACTGGTGCATGAAGCTGTTTCGGCCCGCCTTGAAGGCCGCCATGTCGTACATGCCAGAGGCGCGGTGCGGCTCCGTGATCTCATTCCACCACGCCTGATTTGCGGCGTAAGCGGTGGACGTTTCAGCGGACTGATCGGACTCGGGCACTCGTAACCTCCTCGCACGTGATGTGGTCAGGATGACCGGCAACCGATGATACGCTGCCGCTGCGCGTGAACACGGTGCAGAGCTGCCACCGCAAACCCCGGCATTGGAGATCGACCATGAGTGACTCGCCAACGACCATTAGCAACCCGGCCAAGAGCCGTCTCAAAGCGGGGGAGCCAGTGTTGGTCTTCAACGTATTTGAGTCGTTGCGGCCCTCGGTCATCAAGATCGTGAAGGAGACCGGCTACAACATGCTCATGATCGAGACCGAGCATGTGCTGCATGATGAGTACAACCTGACGAACTTCATCATTGGCGCTCGAGACAACGGGTTGAGTCCAATCATCACGGTGCCAACGACCGACCGAATCCTCGTGTCGCGCCTACTGGACGCTGGTGCTCTTGGCATCAACCTGTGTCATGCGGAGACGGTTGAGCAGGTCGATGACATGGTGCGCTGGATGAAGTACCCGCCGTACGGCGAGCGAGCGCTGTTTATGGGCGCGAATACCGATTACCGAGATGTGGACGCTGAGCAGTACTGCCGCGAGGCCAACGAGGCGACGATGTTGGTGCTGAAGATCGAATCTGCGCTGGGTGTTGAGAACGCAGAAGCGTTGATGGCGAATGAGTGGGTGGACGGCATTGTGTTTGGCCCCGGCGACTTGGCAGCGAGCATGGGGCATCACGGCGGCTGGCAGCAACCGGAGGTTCTAGCGGCGATGGAGAGCGTGATCGAGCTGGCTTTGGCACGCGGGATTTCGGTGGAGCCGGCGGAGTTTCCGACGGCTAGTGCTGAGTATGCGAAGCAGCGCGAGCGGGGCATCCAGATATTTGGGCCGACGCGGACTACGGAGTATCAACTGTTGAAGAGTGCGGCGGCGCGGGAGATCGCTGTTTATCTTTAGGTGGGGGAGGCCAGCCATCCCTACGAGGTAGAGCATCCCATATGTCATCAGGAGCTGCGGCGGGATCACATCACGCGAACGTCAGCACCCGTTTCGGGTTTTCAACCAGCATTGTGTCTATCTGGGCTTGCGTGATGCCCTGGATTTTCATCCAGTTGGTTACGTTTGTGGGGATGTGGTCGAGGCCGTGGCCGCCGTAGGTGCGCTGGCGGTGTTTTGTGCAGATGTCGTGGGCGAGGACCGTTCGTTCCACGTAGCCGTCTTCGATTAGCCACATCACTTTGTCGATGCGCTGCGAGTCGGAGGGCATGAAAAGTTCGAGGGCGTGGGGCTGGAATGGTGAGTCGAGTCCGAACGTGTCGAACTCTATGTAGATGCCTGTGGCGGCCAGTTCACGAAGTATCTCTCGCTCGTAGATTCGGATGTCCACGTGGGACATGATCGTGCGGTTCAGGTCGCCGCCCTCACGCTCGATGAGGTTGACGATTTCGATGGGGGCTTTCTGGTCGCGGCCGGGGTGGATCAACAGCGGGGCACCTGTTGCGCGCTGTGCTGCGACAGCGGCTGTGACGGACTTCTTCTCGTCGTTCGTCCACGGCCATGAGCAGCCGATTTCGCCGATGATTCCGCAGCGAATTCCGGTGCCGCCAACTCCGACCTGCACGTCCCGGATGATCTCTTCCGTGATGCTGTCCACGCTGCGGTTGGAGAAATCTTCGGGGTGGGAAGGTCCGACATAGTACCCGGCGCCCATGATTATGTTGACGCCCGACGTTCGACTGATCTCGGCAAGCGCCTCTGGGTCGCGTTCGATGCCTACGGTGGTGGCGTCGACCAATGTCTGGCCGCCAGCGTTCTTGTATTGCGCCACCTCACGTTTTGCGGTTTCGACATCCTGGTAGACGAGGTTGTCTTTGCTGGATGCCCAGTTGACGCTTACCCAGCCCAGATTGTCGAGCGCGAGCGGTTCATCGGTCAGCCGTCGGCCTTCTTCGTTCACGGGTGGGACGTAGGCGGCGCTGAGTTCGATGAGCAGGTGCTCATGGGTGATCGTCATCCCCAGATCGTTAGGGTCGATTGGGCCGAGTACGGTAAGTGCCTTGCCGGTTGTATCAGGAGCGATCATAGCTGAGTCCGATCAGGAGCCGATCAGGATTTCTGTGTGGTGTGTGGTCTCAAGTAGCGGGTAGATCTCATCGAAGATTGATGTGATCTCTTTGGTGTTTCGTACTGCATCTCGCGAGGCCTCATAGGTCTCGATGGTGTCCCACTGCTGATCGACGATCAGGGTTCCGTGGTAGCCGGAGTAGGTGCGGAACATGCGGGGCTTTGGGAAGCCTGCCGCAGCCATCGCATCGCCTGCCGCTCGGACGTGCGCTGCAAGCTTGCCGCCGGTGCCTGCTTTTGGGACGTAAGTTCTTCGAACAAGGATCATTTTTGGCCATCCGTAGGTGCGTGTTGAATCAGGGCTGCGAGTTTACCTTGGGAAGGCCGTAAACTGTTGAGGCTTTACATGAACCGCTTTGATGTCATTCTGAAGGCCCCTGAAGAATCTCATTTTTGAACGACGATGGGCGTGATTTAGAACTGCAACTGGTGCACCACGCTGAGATTCTTCGTCGGACCTCAGAATGACGGTACTGCCAGTTGGCGACATTGGAAATATCGAGGAATAGTCGGTTGACGACCCTGTACACAGATGGATCATGCCTTGAGAACCCGAACGGCCCGGGTGGCTGGGGTTTTGTGGTTATTGAGAATGACGTGATTGTGGACGAGATGTCTGGTCACGATCCATCGACCACGAATAATCGAATGGAGATGACCGCTGCGATACGCGGTCTGGAGCAGACGCAGCCTTCGGACGCGGTCGAGATCAACTCGGACAGCCAGTATGTGATCAACACGATGACCAAAGGCTGGAAGCGCAAGGCGAACCAAGATCTGTGGGCCGACCTCGACAGGCTGGTGGATGAGCGCAGGGTGACCTGGAAATGGGTCAAGGCGCACGTGGGGCATGAGCTTAACGAGAAAGCGGACAAGTTGGCCAATGACGCTGCTCACGGGTTTGTGGTCGCTGGCGGGCAGTCGCCTGAAGCAGCAGAGGAATCTGAACAGCTGCAACTGACGCACATTTTGCCTACTGGTGAGGCGTCGATGGTGGATGTTGGCGAGAAGGCGGAGACGGAGCGGGTGGCGGTTGCCCGCGGGACTGTTGTCATGGCGCCGGAGACGCTGCGACTGATTCGCGATAACGCCCTTGAGAAGGGCGATGTGCTCTCGACTGCTCGACTGGCAGGGATTATGGCGGCGAAGAAGACTGATCAGTTGATACCGCTATGCCACCAGATTCCGCTCAACCAGGTGACGGTGGATTTCGACACATCGGCAGACGATAGGATCGAGATTGAGGCGTCGACCAAGACCACGTACAAGACTGGCGTTGAGATGGAAGCGCTCACCGCGGTCTCAGTGGCTGCGCTGACGATATACGATATGGCGAAGGCGATTGACCGCGGGATGCGGATCGAAGCGGTTCGCATGGTGCGCAAGTCCGGCGGCAAGAGCGGCGACTGGGAGTTCGACTAGACGCGGCGCGATTGCCCCCGTTATCTCGTTGACACCCCTTCGCGGCCGAACGTAACATTTTGCTAGCGACAACTGACGCGACGCGTTGGGGTTTTGTCCAAAGGCTGGCAACGTAGCTCAGGGGTTAGAGCGGGCGCTTCATAAGCGCTAGGTCGTAGGTTCAATTCCTACCGTTGCCACCAATTTATTCTCGCACCCAATTACTTTCGGGTCCGCGCTCCTGCTCCTGATCCCCTATTCTTGATGCAACGTCACGTTCCGCATTGGCGGGGCGAATTGTTGCGGCGTGAGGTGGATTACTTCCTTCTGGTAGACCTGTACACGGTATGAGTCGGTGTCTGTGATGAACAGACGGCCCTCCTCGTCGATGACGAGCCCTTTGGGCTGTCGTAACAGCTTCTGCGGCTCCAGGACCGCCATATCACGCAGCCTGTTTGGGCTGGCGTTGGTCATCATGTAGTCACGGCCTACCTTCGACAGCGTCGCCTCACCCAGGAACTTCTGCACGAAGCGAGGCTCTTCGTTGAACATCTGGACGCGGTTGTTACCGCGGTCTGTCACGTAGATATCGCCGTCCAGATCGACCGCGACGTCCGAGGGGCGATTGAACTCGCCATCGCCGTCACCGGACGTACCGAATTCGAATACGAACTCACCATTGGAGTCGAACTTCTGCACGCGGTCGTTCCGCCAGTCGGCCACGTAGATGTCGCCCAGTTCGTCAACTGTGATACCCCACGGCATGTTGAACTCGCCGGGTCCACTGCCCAAACTGCCAAATGAGCTGATGAACTCGCCGTCGCGTGTGAACTTCTGGACGCGGTGGTTGTTTGAGTCGACCACCAGGATGTTGCCGTCCAGATCGAAGTTGATTCCGGCAGGCCCATCAAGTTGGCCTTCAGCCGACCCCTTTTCACCCCAGCAAGCGATGAACTCGCCGTCGGCATCAAAAGAGCTGATGCGGTGCATGTGCTCATCCGAAATGAAGATCGTTTCTTCGGCGTCGGCGATGATCGATACGGGCCACTGAAGTTCGCCTTCAGCTTCGCCAAATGTGCCCCAGTTGCCCAGGTCCTCGTCATCGGCCGTGTACTTGCGCACCAGTGCGACGCCGTCCTGGCGGCACAGGATGTACATTCGGCCTTCTGGGCCAAGCGCGATGTCGATTGGGAAGTTGGTGAGTCGCCGCATTGACAGCGTTTTTGCGAACGGGAAGCCTGCCCGGAGCAGGCCGTATGGTCTTGCCATTGATAGAACTCTTTATGTTTTTGGTGTGTTTTTGGCTTGGATATTTGGCTTTACGCCGCGTTGAACGGCTGAATCTGCTCGTAGGTGCCTCTTACGATCTCTTTCGACTCCACGCCCAGCCACTGTTCAAGCAGCGTGGCATAGATACTTCGGAAGTCGATCGTGTGGGCCAGGTCTTCACCATTTGCAAAGGTTGTTGGGTCCAGCGATGGGTATTCTGCGTAAAGGCCGCCTTCGACCTGATCGCCGATGATGAATGCACCACCGCCTGAGCCGTGGTCCGTGCCGCTGCCGTTGTCCTGGACGCGTCGTCCGAACTCGGTGAAGACGTAGACGACGACTTCCTGTGAAGCGTCGTGCTCACGCAGGTCTGCCATGAAATCACGAAGAGCGCCGGTCAATTCGGTGAGCAGACGTTCGTGGTTCACGGTTTCTAAAGCGTGGCTATCGTAGCCGCCGTGCTGCGCGTAGAAGATTCGTGTGCCAAGTCCAGCGATGTGCGTTCGTGCGACGTCTCGGAGACTCTTTGCGATGGGGTTGTCGCCGTACTCAACCGTTGAGGTGTAGTTACCCGGCACGGTCTGGAGCTGGTCGATACCCGCCAGGACATCGTCACCGGTCTGGTGCAGGTAGCTCAGCGCTGGTGTGGTGTCCATCATTGGCGTGTACATGCGGCGGAACACATCCAGTTCGTCCGCACGCTGCTCCTGAGCCTCAACGGAGGTCATGAGCCCGTAACCGTCCAGATCGCCCACCGACGTGACGCGCACACCGGCTGCAACCATGGCTCGCGGAAGTCCGCGTCCGAAGCTGACGCCTGTCAGGACGTTCTTTCCGGCGGGGTCAAGTTCACGGATCGCGAGCGCCAGCCAGCCTTCTGTGGAGATGGTCAGCGGCTCGGCGGTGTGCATGATGTCCATTGCACGGAAGTGTGAGCGGTTGGAGTTCTCATAGCCGATGCCCTGGATGATGGCGACGTCACCTTCGTCGAACATCTCTTTCAGGGGGGCGGCGTTGGGGTGGAATCCCAGCTTTCCGTCCATCTTGAGGACGCGATCTTCACTGATGCCCACAGTTGGGCGGGAGTCGTGGTAGAGACCCTCCGTGTACGGGATCAGCGTGTTCATGAAGTCGTTACCGCCAGTGAGCTGGACGACTACGAGAACCGGATCTTTCTTTGTTGCTGTGACCATTTTGGGCGTCTCCCTTATTGTCGAGGGGTTGTTGCGACTACTGGTTAGTTATTTCTGTTTATGCGAACTGGAATTCTGGAGCTGCTGCGATGAGTCGAAGGATTCGCACTGCCCTTGCCGGGGCTGCATCGCCTTCAGAGTCGCCAGCGAATTTGACCAGGGCATCTCTGGTGGAGTCGTCCACTTCAAGCTGACCCATGGCATCCAAACCGCTTTCGACCAGCGATTCCGGGCTGTCTAACGCGCCACTGTCAATCATGAGCGTGATCAGGTGTTGCATGCCGGGTGAATCACCATCGCCAATTTCTTCTACTGCGAAGTTGACGCGTTCAGTTAGGTTTCCGCCGTCGATCCACTCCTTACCGGTGTGCCAGCCTTCAACGGTTGGCGGGTCAAGAAGCTTCTGGCCCATGGTGACGGTGGCGGTTGAGTAGGCCATAAGGCCGGGGCGGGGCTCTGTGAATTCGCCAACCATCTTGAGCACGCCAACGACGAATTCTATGGGACTCTTCACCTTCTTGAACCGTGCTGTTTTGAACGAATCAGAGTTGAACATCAACCGCAGTGGTGCCTTAATGTCGCCGCCTGAATCCAGCAGCGCAGATGACATCTCATTTATTAGTTGAGGGTCAAGTGGCTCAAGGTCGTTCCAGCTGGGTACCTGAGGTTCATCGGCGACGAAGAAGTTGTACATGTGCCGCGTGATGAACTTAGCGGTGGCCTGCTGCTGAACGATGATGTTGACGATATCGCCGCCATCAAGGTTCCCGGTGTGCCCTAGAAAAGTCTTCTCACCGGAATCGTGATCATCGGCGTCGAACTTGAACAGTGCGGGGTAGTAACCATGCGGGTAGAGCGGTGGTGGCTGGCTGAACGTCCATCCGGTGAACGCTCTGGAAGCGTCTTTTATGTCCAGTTCTGAGTAGTTGCCCACTCCCATGGAGAAGAGCTCAAGCAGTTCACGACCGTAGTTCTCGTTTGGTTCGCCATTGTGGTTCTCGTTGTTGTCCAACCAGAAGAGCATTGCGGGGTCGTGGGAGAGATCGAGCAGGATGTCCTTGAGATTGGACATGCCGTTTGCCCGGAACATGTCGATCTGGTTCGCAGACGAAAGGATGTGCTCGTTCTTGACCAGTCCGGTTGCGAAAACATGGTGCCAGAAGAGCGCCATCTTTTCCTGCAACTGGCACCGAGTGTTCAGCATTCTGTACATCCAGATGGAGACGTATGAGTCTGGCGACTCGCCGCCGAAGTAGCGGGCGAGAACGTCATTCTGCAGATCAACTTCTGGCGTTGGATTCAGGAGAAACTCAACCGTGTCCTCATAACTCTGATGAGACAGTTCATCCAACTGCTCTCGAGTTGCGCCAAACCCGGCGCGTCGGTACAGGTGAGAGAGCAAGCCGATATCGGTGCTTGCCCCAGCGTCTGTCATCGTCATGGACCGCCCCCTCTGGTGATACTTCTAGTGTTACGGGCATCTTAGGCATGATTCGTTCTGTGATCAATGGGTGAGAGATGAGGTGTCCGCGTTGGTGCGCCTACTTGACGTTCGGAATGACCTCATTCTGGAGCGCCGTCATGGAGTCCAGCCAGGCGTCGTACGGGTCCCATTCGTGGCCCATTGCGAGCAGCGTGCCGAAGCCGCCCAAGTCGCCGTTGATGTCGTTGAGTTTCTGGGTGACCTCTTCGACACTGCCGACTATGAACACGTTGTCGATCAGATAATCGACAGTTACGTCTGAGTCCGGCATATCGGGGTCGTTCTTCATGATGCTCAGCATGCCGCTTTTGCCCAGGCTTCTGATGAAGTATTCGTTGAAATCGCGGGCAATCACGCCCTCACGAACCATCTTGCGAGCTTCCGCGGTGGTGTCTGCGATGAAAACCTCTCGGGCAACGCGCCAGAGCGAGCGGTCTGCCGTTTTGCCGGCATCTCGTGCACCCTCTTCCACGGCGTCCCAATGCGTGTGCAGCAGTTCGGGAGGCGTCAGGTTGATGCTCATGGGGATCCAGCCACGCTTTCCTGCCATTTTGAGCGTGGGAGAGTTGGGCGAAACGCCTGCAACACCGATAGGCGGATGCGGCTGCTGGTACGGCATTACGTGGTGACGCAGGCCAATATCGTCCTGCGGCTCCGGGATAACGAATTTCCACCAGTCGTTCTCGTACAGGCCCGGTTTTGGGTCTTCCCAGATACCCAAGATGGTGTCCAGCGCCTCTTGCGTGAAGGCCCGATTGTCCATCCAGCCGTCTTTGTTGTAGCCAAAGACCTCCGTATCGCCAGCAAAACTACCCGCGCCGATGCCCCAGTTGAAGCGGCCCTCCGCCATGTGATCGAGCTGGGCGATGCGATGTGCGAGTACGTACGGGTTGTGGTTCGGCATGCATGTAACGCCAGTGCCAAGCCTGATGTTTTTGGTGAGGGCAAGTGCCTGTGCGATGAACAGTTCCGGGGAAGGAATATTTTCCCACTGCGCGGTGAAGTGCTCGCCTATCCATGCCTCTTCATAACCAAGTTCATCCAGCTTAATAATCTGGTGCAAATCAGACTTCAGCGTCTCGGTCAAATTGGCGTCGGGCGGGTGCAGCGGCATCGTAAAGAAGCCAAGTTTCATTGGGAACCTCATAGTTCGGCATAGGTCGAAGGTGTCATCATGAATTCGATTGGCGCAGAGTACCGCCACGTGGGGGATTCGACAAGAGGGGAACGCAACTCAGGGGATCGTGAGATGGCTTTTGACGATAGAGGCTCAGGCAGTAACAAAAGGTGACCCTTTTGGTACTTGACTTAGTTATTCACGATGCTAATTTGCTTTGTGGGTGCAGGCCCCCATGCCAGTAAGTGCTAGCGCACAGAGGAGGAAGACGAATGTCTCAAGGCTGCACCGAGTTGAGTGATGTGTCGGTGAGGCTGTCGGATTTCACGATCAGATGAATTCACCGAATTAGCGGCAATGGTGGCCCTAAGAAGAAGTAACTCGGCAACAGACTGAATTGAAAAGAAGGGCTCCGGATATCCGGAGCCCTTCTGCGTTTTACACATGCGCCACAGAGGTCTATTAGCATCACGAAACATCGAGTCCTTTGAGGACCGGATGCAAAATGAGCAATCTAAGTAGTCGAATCCCGCCAAGAAGGGTGTGAAGTAGACAGGGCTTGTTGCGCTCAGAGCTTAAAACGTAAGAGGCCGGGCAGCAATGCCTGGCCTCTTCGCGTCACTAATTCCCCATGACTTATTGATGTGCTCAGGTCATGATCAGCAGATTGCGACTACATTCATGAAGGCTGGATGGCAGAATCGGACGAACGAGTACTACGCGCCGGGCTCTGAACTCGATGATGATTTGACGGTGCTGGATCATATTGACGGCACGCGCAAAGTTGACATTTACCTGTGTAAGAGCAAGCGGCTGAATGAAGTTATTGCCTGCAAGGTACTGAGGCCAGAGTTTCGGCTCGATTTCTCGGAACTGGAAGCAGTGGCGCGCGCAGGCCAACTGTTGGAGAGACTCTGACACGAGAATGTTGTAGCCGGATACGCCACAGAGCTGCTTCCGGACCCCAAAATCGCAATGCAGTACTGAGCGGCCAAACGCTCTCTGATGCGCTGTTTGGGGGCAACTATGAGGCAATGCGCTGGATGATGTGGTGAGCATCACTGCGCAGCTCGCTGATGGACTCAGGTATCTGCACTCGCAGGGGATCCTGCACCTGGATGTGAAGACCTCAAACGCGATGTAAAGCGACGGGCATGTAACGCTGATCGATCTTAGCGTGGCGAAAGAGTTTGATCCAGAAGAACCCTTGAAGGACAACGCTGGTACTCGTGACTACATGGCGCCAGAACAGACGGCGCGTCAGTACGTTGGCTACGCAACGGATGTCTATGGGCTGGGAGTGGTGCTCTACCGGCTTTTCACGGGTGGCAAGTTGCTCCACGGGACCGGAGAGGTCGAGTCTGATGAGACCGATGAGCCCCAACGAAGCAACTTGACTACGATTCATCACCGGTGTTTCCGCCAGAAGTGAACGAAGACGTGCCCGCGGAGATTGCTGCAATAGCGATGCGAGCGGTCGCGCTGGATCCGAAAGATCGCTACGCCACTTCCGCTGAGTTCAAAGCAGCGTTGCTTGAAGCCTTCGGCGTAAGCTAGATTCGCAAGTCTCTCTCAGAAGTGGGAGGCTCAAGCGGTGGCAACGATGAGTTTTCTGCTTTAGACAGTTGAGTCCAGTCCAACTGAGTCCAGTCCAACTCAACTCTCTGAAGTAGAAAGCATGGCTACATGGCCAGTAGCACGTCCGTCATAACCGCATCAGCGATTACCACCTGCAGATCTTCGTAGCGGAACGGCTTCGGAAGATAAGAATCGACGTCTGTTTCCTCAAGCCGATCACGAATACCTGTCAGGTTTGCGTGTGCGGACATCACCACAACGTTGGTTGGGCGCTTGAAGATCTTGTTCGCCTTGATCGCCGCCAGCACTTCTTCCCCGCCAACGATTGGCAGATTGATGTCCAGCAACATCAAATCGAACTTGGTGTGGGCGAGAGTATCCAGTGCGACCTGGCCATCCCCCGCTTCAACAATCTCAAGTTCTTCGATCTCCTCAAGCATCTGCCTGAGAGCCATTCAAATATCGTCTTCATCGTCGACGATTAGGACCTTTGGAAGTCTTTTTGTTGCCATATCCAGAGAATACGTCTGGATCGTGCCACCCAATAGGTAGGTAGCACTAAACCCTTGGGGGTGTATACCGTCACTATCATCGATTTGCCGTCTCAAACGGGTGAACGCAAGGACGTCGCGCGAAGAGGGGCAGGTCTGAAACCTGCCCCTACTTACGGAGATCATCTGGCTAACTATGGCTTTCTACGGGTGAAGGATGACCTTGGTGTAGCCGTCTTCTCGTCGGTCGAACTTGACGTATGCATCGGGGCCTTCGTCAAGTGAGACCTCATGTGAGACCACGAAGTCTGGCTTGGCCTTGCCCGAGATGATGAGGTCGCGAAGTTGCGCGTTGTACTGTTTGACGTTGCACTGACCCGTGGCCAGCCGCAGTCCCTTCTCAAACAATTGACCGAAGTTGAGCGATAGCGCGCCGCGTGCGGCGTTGGCATCAACTCCACCCGGGTCGGAGGGCACATACAGCCCTGGTATCCCGAGAGCGCCAGTCGGATTTACGACATCGATGAGCTGGTTGAGGACGATGTTGGGTACTTCATCCTGTTCGCCGCCAACCGCAGATGAACCAGCAGCTGTGGCCTGGTAGCCAACCGCGTCGATGCCCTTGTCGACACCATTGCCTCCGCGCATCTCTTTGATCTGATCGACGGGGTTCGCTGTATCGTAGTTGATGGGTATTCCGCCAATGGACTCAGCCATGTCCAGACGTTCTTTGACGTGATCGATCACGTAGACCTCTGCTGCGCCTCGAATCAGCGAGCTGTAGGCGGCCATGAGGCCAACCGGTCCTGCGCCGAATACCGCCACGCTCTCGCCGGGCTTCACGCCTGCGAGCTCAGCGCCGTGGTAGCCGGTGGGGAAGATATCTGCGAGCAGGGCGAAAGACGCCTCGTGTTCAGTACCTGACGGAAGGGGCAGGCAGTTGAAGTCAGCAAATGGCACCTGCAGGAACTCCGCCTGACCGCCAACCCAAGGCCCCATGGACACGTAACCGTACGCTCCGCCGGCGAATCCAGGGTTCACGGTGGTGCAGTAGCCGGTGAAGCCGCCAAGGCAGTTCTTACAGAAGCCACAGGCCACGTTGAACGGCATGACGACACGATCGCCAACCTTGCGGTCTTTTACGGCCGGACCAACCTCTTCGATGACGCCCATGTTCTCGTGACCGAAGACGATTCCTGGCTCGGCGGCTGTGCGGCCTTCGTACATGTGCAGGTCAGAGCCGCAAATACACGATGACGTGATTCGGATGATTGCGTCATTTGGGTGCAGTATCTTGGGATCCGGAACATTTTCTACTGCAACCTTGAACGGCTCTTTGTATATGACCGCTTTCATCGAATTTCTGCTCCCTGTGTATATGTGCTCTGAATCTGTGTTTTGCGTATGCCGGGGCAGGTTTGAAACCTGCCCCTACTAAAGTCATCGTCTAGCTGATGTCAAATACCTGCAATCGATGCCGGTTGCTGTCTACAACCAACAGGTGTCCGTCGTTGTCCAAGGCCAGGTGCGTTGGCCCCCAGAAGTACTTTTCAATATGCGCTGACGCCTCATGCGGGTCGTCGGTATTGAACTCGATGTCCGGCTCAAGATTTGCGCCGGCTCTGGCCGCTTGTTCCTCAGAGTTGGCGTCGAGAAACTCTTGTGCCCATTTTGAGTCGTTTGACTCGCCGCGGGTGAGTTGGACGAATGCGCCGTTGCTGTCCAATACTTGCACGCGCTGGTTGGCCCAATCTGCCACGTAAATGTAGCCGTCTTCATCAACCACAACGCTAGCTGGTGCGTCGAATTCACCCTCGCCACGGCCGGATGAGCCGTAGTTGGCGATGAATCCCCCGTCAGCGGTGAACTTCACTACGCGGTCATTGCCCCAGTCGGCCACATAGATGTCGCCAGCTGAGTCCACGCAGATGCCCCACGGTAGGTTGAGTTGACCATCGCCAGATCCGGACTCACCGAATGATGAAATGATCTTGCCATCACCGGTGAACTTCTGGATGCGACCATTCTGTTGATCGACCACCAGCAGTTCGTCAGACGCCGTGACCGCGATTCCCGCCGGTCCATTGAGTTGGCCTTCGCCGGCACCGTGCTCGCCCCACGTGTTGAGGAGGTCGCCATCGAGATTCCTGACGATGATGCGATGGAGGCTCTCGTCGGTCTGATATAGCTGCTGGGCGCTGTCTATAGCCGTGCAGGTGTTCCAGAGTGATTCGCCTTCCCCAGTCCCAAACGCGCCGAACGTGCCGAAGTATTCTTCCTCAAAGTTCATCACGGTGTAGCGAGTTCCACGCGGGTCACTGTCGGAGCCGCGGCCAAGGACAAAATATCGTCCGTCGTCCGCTACCGATACTGCCCAAGGGTAGTAAAAACCGCGCCCTTGCATAGCGGCGACGCCAATAGTTCGGTTGAACGAGATGCGCTTTGTCTTAGTTTCAGATGCGGTAGTCATATCATGAACCTCCGGCTACGCTCGCTGGAACTCGGGAGTTGCCCCCGCGAGTTTCAGAATGTTCACCACGCGCTCGCGACGCGTCTGATCTGCTGGTGCGGATTCAGATTGCCGTGTCGCAAAGTCGATCAACGCTTCACGTGAATTGTCAGAAATCTCAGTAATCGCCAGTTCGTCCAGCGTACGGTCGATCACCGCTTCTGGAGCGATGTCATCTCCAGCATCAAGAATGCGATTCACCAGTGTTTCGACGCCCGGGGCATCGAGGTTGCCAAAGTGCTCGGAAGCGAAATTGACTCGCTCAACCAACGCACCGGAATCGATCCATTCGGTGCCCCAGTGCCAGCCTTCGACTGACGGTGGAGATAGCAAGTGCTGCCCCATGAACTGCGCTTGCTGGCTCATCGGGTTCATCGAGATGTCTGGCTTCTCGAACTCTTCAGTGAGTCGCAGCACGCTGGCGACCAGTTCCGCGGGGCCTTTGATACGCTGGAATCGCGCCGTATCAGACTTGAAGAATTCAGACTTGAACAGGTAATTGAGCATCGCTTTGATGCTGTAGTTGCTCTCAAAGTAGATGTTGGATAACGCTGCGATGGCTTCCGGGTCGCGTGGCGGTTTGTAGGGCCACTCAGGAACCGGCGGCTCATCTGCCACAAAGAAGCTGTAGATGTGGCGTGAGAGGAACTCAGCAGTCGCGGGCTGCTCGCAGATTATGTCGACGATGTCTTCACCGTTGAAGTTGCCCTTGCGGCCCAGAAACTCCTTTTCGGAGTCATCGTGGTCGTCTGCTTTGTACTCGAAGTGGAATGAAAGTCGACCGTAGGGCCACACGGAGTCTCGCGCTGACTTCATCGTCATGTACTCAGTGTTGCCGATAGTCCAACCCGTGAACGCTCGAGCGGCTTCCTTCACGTCGTGTTCGGTGTAGTTGCCGACGCCCAGGGAGAAGAGTTCCAGGAGTTCACGGCCGTAGTTCTCGTTGATAGATCCCTTGTGGTTCTCGACGTTATCCAGCCAGACGATCATTGCCGGATCTTTGGAGATCTCGATCAGTAGGTCTTTGAAGCTGCCCATCCCGTGCCGCTCAAACATCCTGATCTGATCGTGAAGCACCTTGCCGTTGGCCAACTTTGAGTAGCCGGTGGCGTACATGCCGTGCCACATCAGGTTGAGCTTCTCTCGGAGTGGTGCATCGGTGGAGACCATGCGGTACATCCAGTTCGCACCGGCGGAGAGGTTGCCCATCATTCCGGAGTATTCCGAGTGGTATCGACGAATAATGTTGTCACTCATTCGGTTGGGCTGCTCAATATCTAGCAACTGGTCAACCGTCTCGTCGTAGCCCTGCTCAACCAGCCGGTCGAGCTCTTCGCTGGAAGCGCCGAACCCGGCTCGTCGCATCAGGTGGGCCATCAACGCTTTTTCGGACGTCATTGTTGTAGTCATGATTATCGCCTAAACATGTCAAATTGCTCGTAGTTTTCGCCAAGGATGGGGTGAGGATCTATGCCCATCCATTCATCAAGCAGCGTTGCGTACATGCTGCGGAAGTCATTGTTGAAGGCCATATCACCCTCAACCTGTTCGTTCAGTTCCAATGATGGGTGCTCGCCGTAGAAGCCGCCTTTTACCCCGTTGCCAATCACCAACGAGTGGCCGCCTGAACCGTGGTCTGTGCCACTTCCATTGTCCAGGACTCGTCGACCGAACTCCGAGAAGATCATCACCACCGCGTCATCGCCGCGGCCGTGCTCTTCAAGGTCTGCAATGAAGTCGCCGACAGCAGTCGATAGCTCGTGCCAGAGCTTGGCGTGGTTCTCCAACTCACCTGCGTGAGTGTCGTAACCACCGTGAATCGTGTAGAAGACCCGGGTTCCAAGATCGGCCTGTAATACCTGGGATATGTCCCGCAGGCTCTGGGCGATTTCCACCTCGGCTTCGTACTCGATTGAAGATGAATACTGCTCAGGTGCAGTGCGAAGGATGTCTGCGCCAAGAAGTGCGCCCATGCCGGTGTCGCTGATCTCCTGCAGCACTGCGTCTACGCCGTCACTCGGGCTGTACATACGTGAGAAAACATCCATGGCCAACTCGCGAGTCTGCTGATCCTTGATGTCTGGCAACAGGCCATACGTTTCAAGGTTGCCGACGGAAGCGACCGGTACGCCTTTGGCATGGAGCGCCCGGGGGAGGCCGCGGCCAAAGTTGATACCGGTGATGACGTTGCCGTGATCCGGGTCGATTTCACGGATTGTCCGCCCCAGCCAGCCATCAGGCGCGATCGACGCGGACTCTGCGGTGTGCCAGATGTCCATGGAGCGGAAGTGTGACCGGTTGGGGACCGGATATCCGATGCCCTGGACGATGGCGACGTTGCCTTTGTCCCACAGATCCTTGATTGGCCCCATGCTGGGATGGAATCCGAGTGTGCCGTTGATGTCAATTACATCCGACTCGGTGAGGCCAATTGCTTTCCGGGAATCGTGATAGATGCCGTTGGTGTACGGCACGATGGTGTTCATCGAGTCGTTTCCACCGGCGAGTTGAATAACGATTAGCGCCGGATTTCGCTTAGCGGTCACCATGATGGGGTCTCCCTTAACGTGGTCTTCTAGAATGGCGGCATCTTATCAACCCCGTGCTAAGTACGGAACCATTAGCGGCAAAGTCATGATGTGATCGGGTTGTGTGCCAACGCAATATCTGCGCAAATCGTAGCGTGGCACCCCTGAAATACCGGTTGTATTGCGCGCCAAAACACGCATGCTGTGGACTGCAGTGGTAAATTCACCGTCTCACATATTTAGCTATAGAACACGGACACATTTTGGAGGCTTTTGAGCATGGCCGACGCACTATTTTTGGCGGGTGATCGATACCACACCGCTGAAGACTCTTTTTCGACGCTGGGCAAGATCATTGAGGCAGCAGGTCTTGAGGTCGAGTACACCACTGATTTCACTGCAATCACAACAGAGGCGCTAGCGGACAAGAAGCTTCTGGTGATTCACCGGGACGGGATGGAGTGGCCTAATGGGAACGACGCAGACCCGGAGAGGTGGATGCAGCCGCACCAGGAAGAGGCGATTGAGAACTTTGTTCTTGGGGGCGGCTCTTTCATGCCGATGCACAACTCAGGCTGGAACTACCCGCATGAGGGTGGCTATCGGCGCACGCTGGGCGGTTACTGGCAGTTCCACCCGTCGTTCCAGAAGTTCGATGTTCACGTGTATAACCACGACCACCCGATCACCGCTGGCGTCGAGTCCTATGAAATAGAAGATGAACAGCACTTCATCTGGTTCGATTTTGAGCGGGTCACGCTCCTAACGCGAAGTCAGGAAAAGGAAGGGCGAGAGGCCGCATCAGGCTTCTGCCACGAGTATGGATTCGGGCGAGTGGTCTATCTGGCAAACGGACACAAGAAGTCCTCGCACGAGCACCCAATGGTGCAGAAATTGCAAACTAACGCCGTCCGGTGGCTCCTCAGAGCATAGATGCAGACCGCGAACGGCAGGGGCAGGTTTGAAACCTGCCCCGGTTTAGGATTCGATAGCCGAGAGGGAGATTCACATGAGTGTTGAGATTCGCGATGAGCGATTCCGTGATGTCGTCGGTGACGATGCTGACGTTGAGCGCCTGGCAACGGGATTCGAGTTTACGGAAGGCGCCATGTGGGATCCACGCGGCAAGTTCCTGATCTTCAGCGACATGCCCGGCAACATCATGCGGAAGTGGTCGGCCGATAACGGCGTTGAGACGTTTCGGCAGCCCAGCAACAAGGCCAACGGCAACTTCTGGGACCGTGAAGGTCGACTGATCACTTGCGAACATGCCACGAGCAAACTCGTACGCATGGAGCATGACGGGTCGATGACCACGCTTGCCAGCCACTACGGTGACAAGGAGCTGAACAGCCCCAACGATGTCGTGGTGCGTAGTGACGGCACCATCTTCTTCACCGACCCGATCTTCGGCCGTGTGGAGTACTTCGGCGTGCCTCGGGAGCAGCAACTGGACATCCAGGGCGTGTATCGCATCGATCCAGATGGCTCAGGGCCGCATCTGCTGGTGTCAGACTTCTCGCAGCCCAACGGACTA
This sequence comes from Dehalococcoidia bacterium, assembly GCA_963579925.1. Classification (GTDB taxonomy): domain Bacteria; phylum Chloroflexota; class Dehalococcoidia; order Lucifugimonadales; family Lucifugimonadaceae; genus UBA1151. Next base: position 22,674 of record CAUZJA010000015.1, read on the forward strand.
TCGCTGTCGCTGGATGAATCACAGCTGTACATAAACGACACGCCAAACTTCCACATTCGTGAATTCGACGTTGTGGCCGATGGCTCGTTGTCGGGTGGCGACGTGTGGGCGGATGTGACGGGCGATGCCGACGGCAACACAGACGGCCTGACGTTTGATAGCGCTGGAAACCTGTTCACCACCGGTCCCGGCGGTATCCACGTGTTCGCTCCTGACGCGACCAGTCTCGGCATCATCCATGTGCCTGAAAAGGCGGCCAACTTCACGTGGGGTGAAGACGACTTGCAGACGCTGTACATCACCGCATCAACGTCGCTGTATCGAACGCGGCTGAAAGTGCCGGGCCGCACATTGATTTGATCCCCCCGATCCGGGCAGGATTCAAACCTGCCTCTACCAGCCACGTTGTGTTGCGGCGCGCGTACGGTCCCCGCAATCCTTCAAGGAGTCTTCCAAAATGATCTCGCTACATGTGTCCCTCAACGCAAAACCGGGCAAGATAGGCGACCTTGAGTCGGCGGTGAAAGATAGCTGGCTCAAGGCCATGGCTACCCAGCCCGGGTTCATCAGCGCCGCCGTACTCACGCCGTTCTCCGACGACGCACTCGACGCGCTTGGAGCATCAAAGCGAGCCACGGCGTATGAAGTCGTCTCATTCTGGAAGAGTGAAGAGCTACGCCTCGAATGGGTAGCCCGCCCGATCCATGATCAGGTCTTTATGCCGCTGCTGGACCTTGCCGACGATGTCAGCTTTACGCTGAACGACGTTGCGGAACAGTGGAACCTGAACTGACTTGGTCTGTCCCTTCTCCCCTCGGGAGAAGGCTAGGATGAGGGGGCTGCGAGGGCTGCTGCCGCGCTACATGAATCAGAGCAGCCCCTCACCTCAATCCTCTCCCGGGGGGCGAGGAGGCTCCACAATCAAGCCACAGTCCATCCGCCATCAACCATCAGCACCTGTCCGTTGATGGCGTCCGCTGCGGGCGTCGCGAGGAACACGACGGTCCCCGCCACTTCATCCGGCTGCAGGCGCCTGCTGATTGGTGATCTAGCCATGAACGCGCGCTCTTGATCAACAGTCATATCGGCCACCATGTCGGTCTCAACTGGCCCAGGCCCGACGGCGTTCACGGTGATGCCGTGAGGCACCCACTCCAGCGCCAGCGCCCGAGTGAGGCCTGTGACCCCCGCTTTGCTGGCGATATACGGCACGTTTTCGGCAGCCGCAGACTGCGCCCGTTGGGATGCGATGTTGATCACCCGCCCGCCACCGTTACCGATCATGTGCTTCACAGCGGCCTGCGCGCAGAAGAACATGCCGCGCATGTTTACGTTCATCACGAAATCCCAATCATCGGGAGTGATGTCTACTGCTGGTCCGCGTACCGCTACACCGGCGTTGTTGACCAAAACGTCTATCTGCCCATGAGCTTCAACGACGCCATCAAACGCCTCGGTGATTTGAGATTGGTCTGTGATGTCTAATTCAACTGGGAACGCCGTGCCGCCAGTGCCGATGATCTCGTCACACACAGTAGAAACGGCCGCTGACTTCGCCGCTAGATCGCTAACCACAACGGACGGGCCAGCCTCCGCAAGCGCGATCGCAATAGCGCGACCGATGCCCTGAGAGGCGCCGGTTACTAGCGCTACTTTTCCATCGAGGGTGAAATTGCTCATCCGTTCCTGACCGTGTCTTCACTACATATGAATATGGATTCGAGTCTAGCAGCCGGGTGCCTGCCGCACGGGCACTTTGGGGTCGGGCAGAGCTGTGCCTTCTCCCCTCGGGAGAAGGCTAGGATGAGGGGGGCTGCCGCGCTACATAAATCAGAGCAGCCCCCTCACCTCAATCCTCTCCCGGGGGGCGAGGAGGCTAAGCGGATCCATGCTTTCGCATGAGAACTGCTATCTCTGCTGAGCTTTGATCGCCGGTCCCATCAAGGTTCTTTGCGGTGCTTACCTGATCTGCCTTGCTGCGGTTCTGGCTCAGTTTGAATTTGGCTTTGATGCTGGTCACCTGCATCTGGAAGCCCACAATTCCGTTTAGGAGTTTGAGTTTGATCTCCTCGGGCGCGCCAACGCCAGGATTGCCCAGCGCCTTGTTCTCGTGGAATACGACCATCTGGTCCACGTGCGCCATAAGCCAATCTGGATCGCTATTTAGTGTGATCGATCCTCGCATGTGCACGACGGCGTAGTTCCACGTTGGCACGGCGTCCGTGGCCTCGTACCACTCCGGAGACACGTAAGCGTCTGGCCCCTGAAATATCGCCACAGATTCCGCAGCGCGATCGAAAGCCTGCCAGTGGTCGTTGGCCTTCGCCACATGGCCTGCGATTGCGCCGGTACTGCCAGACGGCTCAAACAGCAAAGGCAGGTGCGTTACCTTCACACCATCGTCCGAAGGCGTCACCAGCGTGGCAAAGCCGTTTTCATCGACGATTCGCCGAATAACATCGGGATCTTCAATCTTGAAGCCGGGCGGCGTGTACATGGTTGGAATGTTACAGCGATGTGAGAACGTGCACATATGGCAATTGTTGTGGTGACTCAGGGTGGCGGTGTCTGCTATCTAGACATTCCGCGGCTCAGTAGGGACAATGGTTTAGTGCCGGGCGGTTAGCTCAGCTGGTTAGAGCGCATGCTTCACACGCATGAGGTCGGAGGTTCGAGTCCTCCATCGCCCACCAGCATGCCCGGTGGGACGCCTGCCGAGGTGGCGAAATGGTAGACGCGCTACGTTCAGGACGTAGTGCCCTTACGGGCGTGGGAGTTCGACTCTCCCCCTCGGCACCACGGCCCCAAAGGGGTAGAATTTGGGCACGCGCTTGTAGCTCAGTGGATAGAGCGCTTCCCTGCGGAGGAAGAGGTCGTGAGTTCGAATCTCACCAAGCGCACCATTTACTTGCTTTAATTCCGCCCACCCCTTGCTTCGCTTGTCACCGCGATAGCTGCCGGGCTTGCCCGGCACCGCGGCTGGTGTGGGTGTGCGCGACATCAAGCCATCTTGGTTCGATGCGGTGAAAGTGGGGCAAGCCCCACAGCTACTGACCTGCCCCCAAGACCGTTACCACCGATTATCTCGGTTCTCCGACTAGCTGTAGCCTGGGCATGATGATCTCTGGGGCTGGCGGTCGGTATCCAAGTGAGTTGTGTGGCCGGATCGTGTTGTACTCCCTCCTCCAACGTTCTGTCAGTATCTCCACCTCCTTGAGCGTGTAAAAGATCTCCCTGTTCAGTAACTC
>CAUZJA010000016.1:0-25220 GCA_963579925.1 Dehalococcoidia bacterium
GCGACTGACGTGAGGGTCTCTGCCGATTCACATCCGCAAGAGCGGTTCATCAACGCCCAGCACTATCGTGGTCGATTACGAAAACCACCCGCGACCACCACACTGTCACCCTGAGGAGGTCGCTCCGCGACCGACGTGAGGGTCTCTGCCGGTCCACATCCGCAAGAGCGGTTCATCAACGCCCAGCACTACACCATCCCAAAAATTTGAATGACGCACTCCCTACTGCCTACCAACCACGCGCGAACGACCAGTCCGGCAGAGACCCTCACAGTATCCAAGCCTCCCTCAGGGTGACAATGCGGCGTACGAAGGCGGCTATCGGAAGATACGAAACACCGGGAGGCCGATGGCTATCTAAAGCACCTAACCCAACGCCCCCGCCGCCCTCAGCCCATCAATCTCCGCATCGCCATACCCAAGCTCACCCAGAATCTCATCCGTGTGCTGCCCCTGCATCGGCGATGGAATACCCGGCACGAGCGATGACTCACTCATCTCCGAAATAGGCCCCGGTGTGCGGTACGTACCAAGCGTCGGATGCTCCTGCTCAATGATCAGACCGTTAGCCAGCGCCTGCGCGTTGTCGTACATCTCGTCCACGAACCGGATTGGCGCACACGCAACACCCACCTTCTCGAAACGGGCAATCCACTCCGCAGTAGTCGACTCAGAAATGATCTTTTCTGAGGTCACCGTGAGAGTCTTGATTACCTCAGCATACTCGGGTGACCCAGTGTCGTAGCCCTCATCGAAGCGTGGATCATGCAGCCCAACCTCGTCGGCAAACTTCTTACGAAGCGGGTTGGAGAGCGCACCAACCATCACCGCCGAGTCGCTGGTCACATAACTGCGGTAGTAGATGGAGTACGCTGGATTCTTGCGAAGCTCCTGATACATCTCATTGATATCTGTGTACGGAACGCCCGCCTCCCGCAACAACGGCAACTCATCCTGCACGAACGCCTGTGGCCCGGATGGCAAGTCGTCGATCTGCGTCAGGGTGAGCGTCTGCACCATGAGCGCCGCAGCAAGCAGCGACACACCAATCTTCTGCCCCTTCCCCGTGCGCTCCCGATAGTAGAGCGCAGCCGCAACTGATGTAGCAACTGACTGCCCCGTTGCGAAGTCCACTGGCGCTGTGGAAACGATCGGCATCAGACGCCCATCCGAATGCTTGCTCTCGGTGGCAACAATCCCCGTGTAGCCCTGCATCACCAGGTCGTACCCTGGCAGATGACTGTCAGGCCCCTCCGGTCCGTACGCCGTAACTTCGCAGTAGATAAGCCGAGGACTGATCTTCCTCAACGTCTCATAGTCGATGCCCAACTTCGCCGGGACATCTGGCCGATGGTTGGTGGTGATCACATCCACCTTGGCAGCCAGCCGATGCGCGAGATCTCTACCCTCCGCAGTCTTCAGATCAAGCGTGATTGAGCGTTTGCCGCGGTTGAGGCCAACGAACACTCGCTCGTCGCCGGGACCGTACAACCTACCCTGCCGCCACGGGTCACCCCACGGCGGCTCAACCTTGATCACCTCGGCACCAAGATCAGCCATGAGCATCCCGCCAAGTGGACCCGCTACGATCTCTGAGAACTCAAGAACCCGAACGCCTTCAAGAGGTCCGGTCATGCGTGGGCCTCGATCGACTGCCGACGGCTCCAATTCGGAACGATATCCGCCCCTTCAACGCCAACATCCAACCGCTCAATGCCATTGCGGCCAGCCACAGATACATAGACCGCCCCGCCCCAGAACGCGATATTGGTCACCTGATCGGCACCCATTCGGTAACTCCTCAACAAATCCCCGGACTCCGGATCGATCACATCCACAGTCCCTTCCAGCCAGCGCGCCACCCACAATCGACCCTCAGCATCGAACTGGATGCCATCAACACTCGGGGAATCAAACTCGTGCACCAGCTGACGATTGGACACCAGGCCGTCTGAATCAAGGTCGTAACTCACCACGGAGTTGACGTGTGTGAGCGCAACAAATAGCTGCTTCTGATCAGGATGAACCGCAAGCCCATTCGGGTACGGCAAGTCCTGATCCAACTGCCGGATGCCCACCGGCCGATTCGTCGAACTCATTTCGATGCGATAAATATTGCCCGACTGCCCCGATTGCCGATTCGGATCCGTAAAAAAAACATTGCCTTTGTGGTCCAGACAAACATCGTTAGGGCCGTTATACGGATTGCCCTCAAACTCGTCCGTCAGAACTTCCATGGCCCGCGACTGCACATCAAATCGCAGAATCTGAGGCACACCCTTGTCGGCCACCACAATGTGCCCGTCTCCATCGAACCTAATGCCGTTTGGGACCCCGCCAGATTGCGCCCACACCTCAGCCCTGCCATCTGGTTGATAGCGCCCGATGGATCCCTCAAGGTGATAGTTCACAAAGTACAAATTGCCACTGGAATCAAACGCCGGCCCTTCGGCAAACGTCACATTCGCAATCAAAGGGACGGGAATCACCGCCTCCGGGTATGGAAGAGAACTGTTCAACTTGAGATGACCTTTCAATACCAATGGAGAAGATAGCGGAAACGCTTGCCGAAAATTAGCACCTGCAGACGCAGCGGGCAAGGAGGCTGCAATGCGACCTACTGGATACGAATTCGCCATTCTGTAAGAATTCGGTGAATCAGAACGGTATGAGCATGGTTCCGATTGCCATGCACTTTGTCACTGTAACCACACAAAGATCCAAACGCTGACCGAATGTCGCTCTCCGCTTTCTCTCCTGAGTCCCTCGCGCGCACTTCCGCTGCCCACCCGTGGCGCGTTGTGATCGTCTGGATACTCGGAATCATCATCAGTTTTGCTTTCATCGCGACGCTGCTGGCCTCCGCCCTCACGGTTGAAGGACAGTTCACCAACTCCCCCGACTCGAAATTCGCCGAAGAGCTCATCGAGGAACGAATCCGGCCAACCTGAGCGTCAGAAACGGCCGTCATCACGTCCGTAACGCTAACCTTTGTACAAAGAGCTATGCGGGGGGATTCGTGAGGATATAGACGAAATACTGGTTGATCTTGTGCACTCCACATCCAAGGTCTTTAGATCCTTCGACTACGGCCCAAAGCCGCCTTCGCTCAGGATGTCACACCCACCGTCAAACGGTGTTCCACAACCATAATGGGAGACGCTCAGCTGGCCGCTATTTGGCCAGGCGCGAATACGGCTCGGGCTGCAACCGAAGGGGCACCCAATCAACCGTCCCCGCCCCCTACCGCACCAGCGTGGTCGTCACATCCCTCACACCACCCAACGCCGCACTCGCAGACTCCGCAGCCGCCGCCAACTGCGTCGGCCACACGCCAATCAAGATAATGCCCACCAGTAACGCACCCAGCATCAACCAACTCGTCCTCGTCACGAAGAACGTCGAACGCTCAACCGCCGTCGGCTCATCACCCTTGTCAGGCTGATCCACATACGCCCGCTGGATCACGCGCAAGTAGTAGTAGAGCGACACCAGACTCGCTCCCATCGCCAACCCGCTCAGCCACAGGAATCCCGCCTCCGCACCCGCGGCAAACAGGTAGAACTTCGTCACAAACCCGGCAAAGAACGGCAGCCCCGCCAGCGAGAACAATGCCACCGACAACACCAACGAAAGATACGGCGACTTCTTCGCCAACCCACGGTAATCGGCAATCTCGTCGCTGCCCGTTCGCGAGTACACCACCGCCACCACAAGGAACGCCGCAAGGTTGGCGACGGCGTAGCCAACCAGATGCACCATAACGCCACTTGAAGCTCGCTCAGACAGGGTGACCACACCACTGCCATCAATGACGCCCAACGACGCCACGCCCAGAAGCAGATACCCAACCTGCCCCACGCTTGAGTAGGCCAGCATTCGCTTGATGTTCGTCTGCCGAATCGCCGCCAGGTTACCCAGCACCATCGTTGCCGCCGCCAGCATGGCGATCAGAACCCGCCAATCTTCGCTGGCAGGCAACAGGCCTTCTGAGAACAATCTAAGAATCAGGGCGAACGCTGCGGCCTTCGAGCCAATCGCCAGGTATGCCGTAACAGGCGTCGGCGCACCCTCGTACACATCCGGTGCCCACATGTGGAACGGCACCGCCGCAACCTTGAAACCCAATCCCGCAACGATCAACGCCAACCCAACAATGAGAGCGACATCAGCATCCGGATTCGCCGTGAGATGCGCCGCAATACCATCGTAGAAAGTCGTCCCCGTAACGCCCCACACCATGCTGATGCCGTACAGCATGATTGCCGATGAGAACGCGCCAAGCAGAATGTACTTCACCGCCGACTCGTTCGACTTGCTGTCGTACTTCCGTAGCGCCACCAACACATAGAGGCTGAAGCTCAGCAACTCCATAGCGATGTACGCCGTCAGCAACTCGCCAGCCGATGCCATCAGCACCATGCCGAGTATCGAGAAAATTAGGATGCCGTAGTACTCACCTGGGAATCGGATGTGCTGCTTCACGTAGTCGATGGAAGCGATCATCACCGCAACGCCCAGCAGCACCAGGAATGCGAAGAAGAACAGCGAGTACCCATCGGCGATGAACACACCGCCGTACAACTCCTCAACGCGATCCCAACGGTAGATCAGGGCTGTGGCAACCGCTGCAATCAGTCCAGCCACCCCAACCCAAGGCAGCACACCTCGACTAGCTTTCGGCAGCACGAGATCGAGCGCCAGAACCAGCAGGCCCATACCGGTGAGGATGAACTCGGGAATCAGCAGATTGACGTTCACGCTCATCCGCCAATCGCTCCCATCAACTCAACGCTCGAGTCGATCAGTTCCAGGAAGTAGAACGGAACCAGGCCAATGGTGAACATGGAGGCGATCAAAATCACGCCGGTGATCTTTTGCGGCATGGCGATATCTGGCAGGCCAGCCCATCGATCGTCTGGCTCACCAAAGAAGACCATCGCCATCAGCCGCAAGATATAGATAGCCGTAATCGCCGCGCCCACAACCGCCAGCACACCCGCCCACGGATACGTCTGGAATAGGCCTATAAACACCAGCAACTCAGGCACAAACCCACTCAGCCCCGGCAATCCCAGCGACGCCAGTCCCGCAATCGCAAACATGAACGATCCAACAGGCATCACTTTCGCCAGTCCGTTCAGAGCGTTGATCGAATCGCCACTCTCAACCTCGCCATCAGATCCAAACGACCGCGAATGCGACTTCTCATAGATGAAGCCAACCAGCGTAAAGAAGAGCGCCGTCATAACGCCATGCGCGAACATCTGAAGCACCGCTCCAGACATTCCAATGGAACTCAACGTGCCGATGCCCACCATCACATAACCCATGTGGCTCACAGACGAGTAGCCAATCATGTACTTCAAATCGCGCTGCGATAACGCCGAAACAGCACCGTAGACGATGTTCACCGTGCCCAGAATCACCAGGATTATGCCCCAGTCGTCAGCACCGTTTGGCAGCACCTCCACGCCCACACGAATGATGCCGTACGCGCCCAGCTTCATCAGCACTCCGGCGTGCAACATCGACACCGATTTCGGTGCGGCAACGTGACCGTCCGGCGACCACGTATGCAACGGCCACAACCCCGCCAGCAGACCAAACCCAAGCATCAGGAACGGGAAAAACACCCGCGCGAACACATCGCCGTACTGCGTCTTCTGCAGTTCGATCAGATCGAACGACTGCGCGCCTGATTCCACATATATAGCCAGTATCGCAATCCAAATCGCGATCGAGCCAGCGACCAGGAAGATCACCAGCTTCATCGCCCCGTACTCTTTGGTCCGACTAAAGTTCGTGCGCCAGCCAGCAAAGAAGACACGCAGGTTCTCGCTGCTGCTGCCCCAGAAGGCAATCAGCAAGAACATCGGCAGCACCGCAATCTCGTAGAAGAAGAACAGGAAGAACAGGTCCATCGAAACGAACGTTCCGTACACGCCGCCAGTGAGCACATGGAGCAGGATCAGGTAGTCACGAACCCGCGAATCCGTACTCCACGTCATCAGCATCGCGCCCACGTACACAATGCCCGTCATAAAGATCATCACCGCCGATATTCCGTCGACGCCAACATGGAACGAGATGCCCAGACTGGGCAGCCAATCCCACTGGTTCACGAACTGATACTTCTCGTCAGCCCCGCCAAAGTGCTGGTTGTACTGCAACAGAACATAGAGCGACAGCACCGCGCTCGCCACGGCAACCAGCAACGAGAAGTACTTCCAGTGCTTCGGCTTCTCGCCAGGCCACAAAAGCAGTGCCAGCGCGGCCGCAAACGGCAACGCTGTAATGATCGTGAGGATCATTTCGTCGAAGCGATCCATCTACTGCGCCCACCACACAACGGCAGCCACAATAGCGCCAATCGCCATCGCCGCTGCGTAGTTGTAGAAGAGACCGGTCTGCAAGAACCGCAGTTCATTGGCCCACCAGCCTGTCGCCTTCGCAGGGCCGTCCACACCCTCATCATTGACCACCCGTCGATCGAACCAACCAACCAGTCCCGCCAGCGCCAGCACCAGCCGATCAATCCCCCACTGATACAGCTCATCAAAATAGAACTTCCGCTCAAGCACCCGCTGAGCCAACGGGAACTGACGCCGCAGAGCAACAACCCTGCCCGGTGACGACTTCAACATCCGCACCACAACAACCATCGACCCAATCGCCAGCACAGCTGAAACAACCGTCAGCCACGCCGTGAACTCAATGCCATGCGCCTCATGCGACTGCACAATCCAACCCGTGAACCCGCCAAAGTCGCCCCACTCAAACGCAATCGCCCCGGTGACCGCGCCAAGAATCGCCAGAAGCACCATCGGCGCGGTCATGGCCAGCGGCGATTCATGCGCCTCGACTGCCACTCGCCTCTTTTTGCCACGCACAACAGTCTCGACCGTTGCATCCTTGCCAAAGAACACCTTGTAGATGATCCGCGCCGTATAGATCGCAGAGGCGACCACAGCGATCAGCGCGATCACCAGATACGCCTCGTTGAGACGCCCTTCTGACACCGCACGCAGAATCTCGTCCTTTGAGAAGAACCCACCCAGCGGCGGCACCCCCGCCAGCGAAATCGCCGCAATGATGAACGTCACCGCCGTGATCGGCATCTTGCGGAGCAGGCCACCCATATTCCGCACATCAGTCTGGTGCGTACCGTGGTTCACGCTGCCCGCTCCAAGGAACAGCACCGCCTTGGCGAATGCATGCGCCAGCAAATGCAACATCGCAATCCCCGGCTCTCCAGCGCCCAGCGCCAGCATCATGAACCCCAGATGGCTCACCGTGGAGTACGCCAAGATCCGCTTCATATCCGTCATCACAATCGCCACCATCGCAGCGCCCAACGCCGTCGTAGCGCCCACCCCCGCAATGATGTCCAGCATGAACGGCGTCGCCTCATAAATCGGGAACAACACAGCGATCAGGAACACGCCCGCCGCCACCATCGTCGCAGCATGAATCAGTGCGCTAACCGGCGTCGGACCCTCCATCGCATCCGGCAACCAAACGTGGAACGGCACCTGTGCCGACTTGCCAGCAGCACCAAGGAAAATCAGAAACGTCGACCAGTTGAGAACAGTCTTGCTCACCTCGCCCGCCTCAACCGCGTCAAAGATCGCCGACATCTCAAACGACCCTGTCTCACGGAAGAGCAGGATGATACCGATCAGCAAACCAACGTCGCCAATTCGCGTCGTAATAAACGCCTTCTTCGCCGCCTCGGCAGCCGATCTCCGCTCCCACCAGAAACCGATCAGAAGATACGAGCCAAGCCCCACACCCTCCCACGCAACGTACAGAAATAGCAGGTTGTCAGCCAGCACCAGTGCCAGCATCGCAGCCGCAAACAACGAGTGCACAGCGAAGTACCATCCGAACCGGTCATCGCCCTCCATGTACTTCAGCGAGTACACCTGGATCATCAGCGATACGAACGAAACAATACCCACCATCGTGAGCGATATCGGCGATACCGAAACACCCCATGTAAACGTCGAGCCCGCAACCTCAAACCAGTCGATTGAGAACACCTCAGGCCCGCTGTCGTTCATATCTATAAGTGCGACAAAGAAGACGACCAGCGACGCCGCAATCGCGCCAATCGACAGATAAGCGCCCTTACCGGGCAGCCACCTGCCGAACAGCAGAATTACCACGAATGCGCCAGCCGGAATGGCGGGTGCCAGGAATGCGTACTCCATTAGCCCGCTACCACTTCATCGTGTCCAGCTCGTCGGTGTTCGCCGTGCCGCGGTTCCGGAATAGACGCAACACAATCGCCATCGCCAGCCCAATTTCTGCCGCTGATATCGTGATGATAAATATCGCCAGCACCTGCCCAAACACCCGCTCATCCGGCGGCCGATCCACCAGCGCGGCCTGACCAATCAGGTTCACATTCACAGCATTCAACAGCAGCTCAATCGAAACAAGAATCAGAACCGCACTACGTCGCGCCAACACGCCATACAACCCAATGCTGAACAAAGCAGCACTAAGAATCTGAAAGTGAAGCAGTTCGAGATCCACTACTTACCCCCTCTCCCTCTGGGAGAGGGCTGGGGTGAGGGCCCGTCACATAAGCAGCGCACGCCACTCACGTACAACACCCCAATCACGCTTCCACCTCATCGGCACGCTGAACCACATCGGCAGGAGAATCATCGCCACGCGCCAGCGCAATCGCACCAACCATCGCCACCAGCAGAATCACGGACGCAATCTCAAACGGAATCGCCCACTGGTTGAAGAGAGAATCACCAACAGTCTCGAATCCCGTCGAACCAGCCTCGGCCGAAGCAACCGCAACGCTCGTTGCCTCCTCCAACTGCGGCACATCGCTATAGATAAACGTCAGCGTCAGCAGCACAAACGCGCCAATCGCGATCAGAAACGCCACAGGCCTCTGCGGGTTATCCAGGTTGATGTTCAAATCGGTCGTCCGCGTCAGCATGATCGCGAACAGGATCACGATGGTGACCGCACCCACATAAATCAATATCTGGGCCAGCGCCAGGAACTCCGCAAACGCCACAAGAAATATTCCAGCCACACCCAGCATGGCGATCAACAAGCTCAGTGTGGCCCGCACAACATTGCGGTCCAGCACCACCCCTAGCGCACCCAATACCGTAACCACGGCGAGCACGTAGAACACGATGACGCTCAAGTCGCCGTCGCCTCAGGTGGCGAATCTGACGGTGATTCCGCTGAAGCTTCAGGCTCAGGATTCGCAGCAGCCTCAGCCGCTTCCTTCGCCGCCTTCGCTTCCGCAATCACCGCTCGCTCTTTCGGCGACGGCAAGTTCGGCTTCGACTGCTTCCAGCCAGTATCCTTCTGGAACTTCGTGCCCATCTTCAGCAGCTCAGGCAGATCCACACGATTGGCGTCTCGTTCGCGCTCACTACGCTCATGCTCATGCGACATCTCTATCGCATCGAAGTTGCACACATCAACACAAATTCCGCACAAAATACATCTACTGAGATTGATCTCAAACGTTTTGATGATCTTCTTGCGGTGACTGTCGCCCTCCGCAAACTGGGTGTTATCCGTCATCTCCGCAGACATGCACTGCGTCGGGCAGTACCGAACGCACACCATGCACCCCGTACAGAACGGCTCATCACGGACGTCATCCCACAGCAGCGCCGGGAACCCCATATAGCGGTCCTGGATCGGCAGATGCTCCTTCGGATACTCCGCCGTGACCTTCTTCCGCATCATGGTACCCAGGGTCACCCGCAGCGCTTTCATCGAGTTAAGCATTAGTCACCCGACCCTTCAGGAATGAGCTTGTTGCCGCCGTCTTCCCGCCTCGCCCGACGATACATCTGAACCGTCGTCGGATCAGCCAGACGAGCCGTACGCCGTGATCCGATATACAAACCCAGAACGAGGATTGGAACTGAGAACGCTGTCATCACCCACAGCGGCCACTCGTAGAAAATCACAATCGACATCAGGATGAAGTTGACGAACGAAAGTGGAATGAGTGACTTCCAACCAAACGCCATCAGCTGGTCGATTCGAAGCCTCGGATACGTCCCTCTGAACCAGAAGAACAACCCCACGACCATGTACGTCTTGAACAGGAACCACCCAACGCCCAGCGCGTCCGTCTGCCACTCCTCAAGTGCCGTGCCGAAGACCGACTCGGGTGGCGATGGCCAACTCCATCCACCAAAGAAGAGCAGCACCGTCAGCGCAGCAATAACAAATGTGTTGATGTACTCCGCCAGAAAAAAGACGGCCCAGTGCGCCCCGGAGTACTCCAGAAACGGCCCGCCAACAACCTCCGACTCCGCATGATGAATATCAAACGGCGTCCTGCCCAGTTCAGCCAGCCCCGCCAAAATAAATACGATCAGCCCCAGCGGCATGATGAACGCAAACGGAATCGCGCCTTGGCCATCAAACGAAAGCACCCGCTCGCCAATCGTCACCTCATTGCCAAGAATGACGTCCCGCAGATCGAGGCTCTGCACCAGCACAGCAATCGCCAGCACCACAACGATGATCGGGATCTCGTAGCTCACCAACTGCGCCGCTGCCCGAATCCCACCAAGCACCGAGTACTTGCTCGACGAGGTGTACCCGGCCAACAGCAATCCAACGATGCCAACAGTCGATATCGCAACGATGTAGAGCAGCCCCAACTCCTGCGGCGCTACCACAGCCCCGTCAGCAAACGGTACTGTCAGCCACACCAGGAACGCCGAAACGAACACGATCAGCGGCGCGCTCCAGAAGAGCAACCCGCTGGAGTTGGTTGGCCGAATGTCTTCCTTCGTCACCAGCTTGAATACGTCTGCAATCGGCTGCAGCAACCCGTGCGGGCCAACCCTCGATGGCCCCGAGCGCATCTGGATTCGAGCAAGCATCTTGCGCTCGTACCAGGTCAGCGAAAGCACCACAGTCGCCAGGAACGAGAACAGCCCAAAGAGCCCAAGCACTGCAACGCCAACATACGTCCAGTTGAACTCGTTCATCGGTCGACCTCACCCAGCACGATGTCGAGCGAGCCAAGTATCACCACCGAGTCAGCGATGTAGTGCCCAACCAGCAGATCACGCAGCGCCATCAGGTTGCAGAACGACGGCGGCCGAACCTTCAACCGATACGGACTCTCAGCGCCTTCGGAAACCAGATAGACGCCAAAGTCGCCGCGTGGGTTCTCGGCGTGAACATACACCTCACCCTTCGGTGGTCGAGCAATCGCACGCACCTTGGTCTGAATCGGCCCCGGCTCCATCTGCTCCAGCGCCTGCCGAATAATCTTGATCGACTCCCGAGCCTCAAGAACTCGCAGGTAGTAGCGGTCCCAGCAATCGCCCGCAGAGCCAACCGGCACACCGAAGTCGAACCGGTCGTACACCGAATACGGATCTTCAACCCGCACGTCATAAGGCACGCCAGAAGCCCGCAGCGTAGCGCCACTCACCCCCCAGTCCAACGCCACATCACCATCGATCACGCCGATGCCGCGTGTACGCTCAACAAATACCTCGCCCAGCGATAGCATCTTGTCAGCGTCATCTATACCCGCCTCAAGCTCATCGAGCAGCGTCGCCACCTGCGCAGGGAATTCCTTGATCACATCCTGCTTCACGCCACCAACCCGGAAGAAGTTGTGCATCATCCGAGCGCCGCTTGTGGCCTCAAACAGCGTCAGAATTTTCTCGCGATCCCGAAAATTGTAGAGCGACGGCGTCAGCGCCCCCATGTCCAGCGCAAAGGTTCCAATAAATATCAGGTGACTGGCAATCCGATTCAGCTCGCACAAAATAACCCGGATGTACTCAGCGCGATCCGGCACCTCCAGATCCATCAACTTCTCAACGGCCATTACAAGGCCAAGCTCATTGTTGAAGTTAGAGATGTAATCCAGCCGGTCGAACAACGTGATGATCTGGGAGTAGATCTCGTGCTCAAACAGCTTCTCAGAGCCGCGATGCAGATAACCGATATGCGGCGTCGCATCCACAATCAACTCAGAATCCAGCGCCAGTTCCATACGAAACACGCCATGCGTAGCAGGATGCTGCGGACCCATGTTAATGAACATGTCCGCAAGGCCTTGGCCCTTGTCGATTACGTTTGTGGTGATGCCTGAGTCAGTCATGGCCTAAAACTCATCGTAATCATGAAGCGGGAACGATTTCCGACCCGGAAAACCTTCAAACCCATCAGGCAGAATCAGCGTTCGCAAATCCGGGTGTCCCAGAAACTCGACGCCAAAAAGATCGTGCATCTCACGTTCGTACCAGTCAGCACCACGCCACACCGTCGTCACGGTAGGCAGCCTTGGATCGGCCGCAAGTATGCGCGCTTTAAGCACCATCTTGTGCTGATGCTCCAGCGAATACAGGTGATAGACCACATCGAACGCGGCCTCCTCCTCCTCGTAGTCGACCACACACAGCAATCGCAGGTACTTGAACGATGTGCGCTCATCAGACTTCAGGATGCTGGCGATCTCATCGATATGACTGGCGGGCGCACGACACACCACTTCATCAAGATCAGCTCCAATATCGATTTCGAATGGCATCAACACTTCCGGTAGCAACGTCGACAGAGCCTCTCCCTTTGGGGTCAGCCATGACTCAACTTGATCGGCGTCAGGTGCGTGACGACCGCGCGACGCCGTTATCGGCGCAGGGCACTTCGACGAGCCATCTTCAGGGCCGGTGGTCAACCGATGTTCCGCTCTTTCGCATCCAGGCTTATCTTGTCTTGGAGCTTGATCAAGCCATCCATCAGCGCCTCAGGCCGCGGCGGGCAGCCGGGGATGTAAATGTCAACGGGAATAATGTGATCCACACCCATCACCACGGAGTAAGAGCGGTAGTACGGACCGCCGTTGGTGGCACAAGCTCCCATAGCGATTACCCACTTCGGATCAGGCATCTGCTCGTACAGCAGTTTGATCGGATCTTCCATCTTTTTCACCACTGTACCGGCGATTATGAGGAGATCCGACTGCCGTGGCGTAGGCCACGTAACCACGCCAAACCTATCCAGATCATGATGCGACATGAACGTGCTGATCATTTCGATTGCACAGCATGCCAGACCAAAGGTGAGTGGCCACAGCGATGACTTCCGGGCAGCGGCAAATACCTCGTCAGTTCGACCGGTGAGCACACCCGGCATCACCTGCTGGAACGGGCTCTCCGCCGGAGTGTTTCCTCGGCCCATCTCTATCTCCAACTCAACGCTCCTTTGCGCCATGCGAAGGCAAGTCCAAACAGGAGAATACCCAGGAATACCAGCATCTCGTAGAACACGATGTCGGAAGATTTCAGGAACGTAACGGTCCACGGGAACAGGAACACCGCTTCAACATCAAAGATGAGAAATAGCAGGGCGTAAATGTAATACCTGATGTTGATCTGCGACCAACGAAACTCGCCCGGCCTGATCCCAGATTCGTAGACGACGCCCTTGTCCTCAGATGGCCTCTTTGGCGAGAGAAACCATGAGGTTATGAAGAGGCCGATAATGGCCACCAGGGCAACTCCGGTGGCTATTGCCACCGCGGCCCATTTTGTGTCAAAACCTTCGGGCAATTATCTAACTTGTCCCATCATCCCTCGCGGGCGCGCGAACGCGGGCACGTGAAAAGCACTTAATCTTCGGGGAAATTCACTATTGAGATTAACACACCACCACTGCGATTGTGTGCATCTTCTGCGGGAACAATTAACCCCTGCTTACAGTTCGATACCCTTGGCCGCTGCAACGGTCTCAAGGTCCTTATCGCCACGGCCGCTGAGAAGCAGGAGGAGCGTGCCACCCTTGCCCACCTCGTTGGCCAGCTCCTTGAGTTTCGCGATCGCGTGCGATGGCTCAAGCGCCGGTGGGATTCCCTCCAGCGTCGAGAGCATGTCGAAACCCTCCAGCGCTTCCTCATCAGTCGCACTGATGTAGCGGGCGCGCTCAATATCCTTCAGATAGCTGTGCTCCGGTCCAACGCCCGGGTAGTCGAGCCCAGCTGAAATCGAGTGCGCTTCCTGTACCTGACCATGCTCATCCTGCAACAGATACGAGTACGACCCATGCAACACACCCGGCCGACCCAGCGTCATCGTCGCCGCATGCTTACCGTCCAGACCCTCGCCAGACGCCTCAACACCAACCAGCTTCACCGACTCATCATCGATGAATCCGCTGAACAGACCCATCGCGTTGCTGCCACCACCAACACACGCCACCGCCATATCCGGCAGCGCTCCAGTGCGCTCAAGGAACTGCGCCCGTGACTCAGTACCAATAACGGACTGGAAGTCGCGCACCAATACGGGGTACGGGTGCGGTCCAACGACGCTGCCGATGATGTAGTGAGTGGTCTCAACGTTCGTCACCCAATCACGGATGGCCTCGTTAATGGCGTCCTTCAGCGTGCGGCTGCCAGATGTAACCGGCTCCACCTTTGCGCCCATGAGCTTCATCCGGAAGACGTTTGGCGACTGCCGCCGAATATCCTCTTCGCCCATGTAAACGATGCACTCCAACCCCATGTGCGCACATACGGTCGCCGTTGCCACGCCGTGCTGACCAGCACCAGTCTCAGCAATAATCCGGTCCTTGCCGAGGCGACGAGTCAGCAGCGCCTGCCCAAGAGCGTTATTGATCTTGTGCGCACCCGTGTGCGCCAGATCCTCACGCTTGATCCAGATATCCGCGCCACCAAGCTCCTTCGTGAGCCGCTTGGCAAAATAGAGAGGAGTCGGACGTCCAACGTAGTCCCGCAAGAGCTCGTTGTACTCGGCCCAGAACTTAGGGTCGGCCTTCGCCTCTTCCCAGGCATCCTCAAGCTCCTGAAGCGCCGACATCAGCGTCTCCGGAACATACTTACCGCCATAGTCGCCAAAGCGGCCTAACTCGTCGGGTACTGAAGGTCGATTATTTGTTGTGGCCATACTGCTTTTCGGACGCTCGGAATCGCCTTGCTGACAGGCGTTGCTCAAACTGGATTAGATGGGTTGTAGGATACACGTCAGATCAGACAGTGAGCCTCTTGAGATCAGGTTCCCTGAGATCATTCGAAGGGCACCTGATCTCAAGAGGCTCACCACACACCCCAGGACAAATCCCCATGACCACCACACCCGACCGTCCTGACTGGGACGACTACCTAATGGGCATCGCAATCGCCGTTCGTGCCCGCGCCAGCTGCACCGGCAACCGCGTCGGCTCCGTAGTGGCGATAGAAAACCGCGTGGTAGCAACCGGCTACAACGGCACTCCGTTCAACACCGATAACTGCGTCGACGGCGGCTGCGACCGATGCGCCAACCGCGACAAATACCCATCCGGCCAGGCCTACGACCTCTGCATCTGCGTCCACGCAGAACAAAATGCCCTACTCCAGGCCGCCCGGTTCGGAATCGCTGTCGAAGGCGGCATCATCTACACCACCATGCGCCCCTGTTTCGGCTGCACCAAAGAAATCATCCAGGCCGGAATCAGCGGCATCCGCTACATGCACGAATGGCGACACCCCGACGACGACGTCTGGGCGCAATACGAAAAGCTCCAGGCCCGATTCCAGGCGGGCGCCAAGCAAGTTCACACCGCCGACGTCAACGCAGAATGGGCCACCTCAACAAAACGAGAAGCCACCACAACCGGCCACGACCAGTAGACACCCCGGTAGCCGCGGGGCTTGCCCCGCCCCTTCCGCACCATAAAAATCACATCAATCGAAACAATCGCACTCCGTGACGAACGCGGCGGCAACGCCGTCTCCTGGAACATAGACTCCAGCGCCGCCGGCTACGATCTCACCCTCATTCGCGTCCACACAGACGAAGGCCTCACCGGCATCGGCTACCGTCGCTAGTGATCGAATCCATCATCCGCAACGCCATGGGCCTCGAAGCCGTAATCATCGGCGAAGACCCCACCGAGGACCACCGACTCTGGCAGAAGATGTACGCCGCCACCGTTCTATGAAGAATGTTACCGCTCCAACCCTCTCGATCCATTCCCTGACTCTTACGGCCGTGAACTCCGGCCCAATGTCAGACCTGATGTACTCGGGCACACCTCTCTCCTTCATCAGTTCCGCAAGCGTTGCAAGCACATCATCCGATCGCAGCCAGGGGGCCAGCTTGATCGCCAGGCACTCCCGGCTCCACTCGTCGATCACCGTCAGTAGCCTGATCGGCTTGCTCGAGTGCGTTCGGCATACTACGAAGTCGTAGGCCCAGTCATGATTCACATGCTGCGGCCTGAGCCTGATGAGAGAACTGCGATCCAACCGAGCCGCCCTCGCTTCGGCTGCGCCATCGGTACCCTAAGCCCTTCACC
This sequence comes from Dehalococcoidia bacterium, assembly GCA_963579925.1. Lineage (GTDB taxonomy): Bacteria > Chloroflexota > Dehalococcoidia > Lucifugimonadales > Lucifugimonadaceae > UBA1151. The sequence continues at coordinate 16,336 of CAUZJA010000016.1, forward strand.
CCGCCAAAGATGTTCCACTCTCTTGTGGTTCACCGCCCATCCAAGTTCTTTCAGCAGCGCTGTGATCCTCCGGTACCCGTACCTTCCGGACCGAGTCGCTAGATTGACGATGTCGGTCATCAGGGCTTCTTAATCAGCTCCTACTCTTGGGACGTGGCGCTGGGTGGATCGCGGCTGAGAGAGAGCATGGCAAGCCCTTCGTTCGGAGACTTCCGGATGAACTGTCTTAATACGCTCTACGAACATGCGGCGACGAGAAGGGCGTAGAAGTCTCCCTCTGCTGCCTCTTTCCGGAATAGCTTGTCGAGCGTGAGATCTGAGACCACGCGCCGCTACGAAGGTTCTCCGTCTGAAGGTCTTTCAGAGCGTTAGCCAGGTCACCGGTTCAACGGTGAGACCACCGTACTCTCTGTCCCTGCGATAGTAGGTATGTCCTGTGATCTCGATGCCACGAACTCCCAGAGTCACTGTCTCCCCCTGGGCAAGCGAAACTTCAGCCTCGGGCAACTTGCTGATGATCTACTCAAGTCTGTAGTTCCTGCGTGCCATATCTCCCCTTTTCCGAATCCTCACCTCTAGCTCTAGAGTTAGATCGATTTCTGGTGGCAGGCCAATGCCATTCAGCAGATTATTCATCTCTTCCATCAGCCGATGGTCATCGAAGTACGATCAAGTTCGCTCATTAAATCGACACTTGCTGTGCCGACAGGAGTAGAACTTGTTGCCCAGGGAGGTGCCATCTCTTCTATTTCGGGAGAACTCAGATCAGCAGTGCGGGCAAGACATGACCGGTTCCTCAACTCGTTACTGAAGATACTATTCCGCCCTCACGTTGAGGTTCAACAGAGCCAGATCGGGAGCCTTCTTACAGTCGAATACAGGCCGCTTGATGACCTGGAGCGATCTCTTTCATCGTTGGAACGATCGTTTTGCACTCATCAATTGCTATGGGGCAGCGAGTGTGGAATACGCATCCAGAAGGAGGATTACGGGGGCTGGGAATATCGCCCTTCAAAATGATCCTCTCTCTTTTTCGCTCCAGAGCCCGGTCGGGCAACGGAACAGCCGATAGCAGTGCCTTTGTGTATGGATGGAGCGGATTGTCATAAAGATCCGTGTAGTTCGAGATTTCGACCAATTTGCCGAGATACATCACCGCGATCCGGTCGCTGATATGGCGTACAACGGATAGATCGTGGGCAATCAAGAGATAGGTAAGATCAAACTCTTCCTGGAGATCCTGAAGGAGGTTTATCAGCTGGGCCTGGATTGATACATCCAGTGCAGAAACCGGCTCATCCAGGACCAAGAATTTCGGCTTACCCGCCAACGCGCGCGCCACTCCAATTCTCTGACGCTGTCCCCCACTGAACTCGTGCGGATATCGATCTGCCATGGTTCTGGACAGGCCAACGATCTCCAGAAGATCACCGATCCGTTTGCGATAATCTTCTTTGTCGCTGTGAAGTCTGTGGATCTTCAACGGTTCGCCGACGATGCCGCCAGCTGTCATCCGCGGGTTGAGTGATCCATACGGATCCTGGAAAACCATGCCCAGATGTCGCCGTCTCTGCCGCATCTCCCCGCCACTGAGGGTCGTCAGTTCCTCACCATCAAAAATAACCTCACCAGCCGTCGGCTCAAGTAGCCGCAGGGCCGCTCGACCAAACGTGGTTTTCCCAGATCCGCTTTCACCAACCAATCCCAGCGTTTCTCCCGGATTGATAAACAGGCTCACGTCATCCACTGCCTTAATGTGGCCCGTCGCACGGCCAAACAGGAAGCCGCTGGACACCGGAAAATGAACCTTCAGGTTGCGCACATCTATGAGGGGAGTGGTTCCCGCTCCGTCTGCCGTTACTTCCGGTTTGGATTCCTGAATTGTCATGATGCTACCGGCTGCCCGTCTCTTGTGACGTTTTCTGACTCCCAGCAAGCTGTCATGTGATCAGCACCCACGGAGATGAGCTGCGGCTCATCAGTAGTACATTTATCTTTGGCCCACGGGCATCGTGGATGGAAGCTGCAGCCGCTGGGCCGGCTTGCGGGATCTGGGATCTCTCCCTCAATCATCTGTAACCGAGCTTGGTCTCCTTGATCAAAACGGGGAATTGCGTTGAGAAGACCAACCGTGTATGGGTGGCGGGGCGAATCGAATATATCGTCCGCCAACCCCATCTCTCGGATCCCGCCGGAGTACATCACGTTCACCCGATCAGCGAAGCGGGCAACGACCCCCAGATTGTGGGTGATTATCATCAGCGCAGTCCCGAACTCCTCGGAGAGGCTCATCATGAGTTCCAGTATCTGCGCCTGAATCGTCACGTCCAATGCGGTTGTTGGCTCATCGGCAATCAACAGCTTTGGATTGCAACTAAGTGCCATGGCGATCATCACTCGCTGACGCTGGCCCCCACTCATGCGATGGGGATAGTCTTTCACTCGATCTCCCGGATCCGGTATCCCCACCAGTTCAAGTAGTTCTACGGCACGAGCCTCCGATTCCTGTTTTGTCATGCCCAGATGGAGGCGCATAGGCTCAGTAAGTTGCCGTTCGATAGTTAACACGGGATTCAGCGAAGTCATTGGCTCCTGGAAAATCATTGCGATCTCACGGCCCCTGATAGTCCGCATCTCCTCTCCAGAAAGCTTGAGCAGATCCCGGCCCTGAAAGAAAATTTCGCCGCTCACAATCTTACCCGGGGGGGTTTGAACCAGCTGCATTATTGAAAGAGCGGTCACGCTCTTTCCGCAGCCGCTCTCGCCAACCAGCCCCAGCGTCTCGCCCTCGCTGATCTGGAATGACACGTCGTTGACCACTCGCACCGCACCAGCTTCCGTCGTGAATTGGGTCACGAGATTCCGTACGTCCAGAAGTGGAACTGAATCGCTTCTCGGTGTGGTCATGTGGCTGACCCGGGTATTAGCATCTTCTCAGTACCGTGTCCTTTTCCAGGGTCGCGTAGTTCAGTAGCGAATCCGAAGATGAACAATTTTGGTGTCATCGGATCGCTGGGCTTTTCTGCAAACATTGCGATCTTCATTGATGCGCGCCCACTTGATGAATGGCTCATCCGAGGGTGCCCCGACTTTTTGGATCAAGAACGTCCTGGAGGCCATCACCGGACAAATTGAATGACAACACTGCGATAGTAATAAACATTCCGGGGAAAAAGACTAACCACCAGTAAGGCTCCAAGTTTGAGGCCGCTTCACCCAGCATGCTGCCCCAAGTCGGCGTTGGTGGAGCAATACCCAGACCTATGAATCCCAAAGCGGCTTCAATCAAAATCGCGATTCCAACGTTAGTTGTTACGAGGACGAGGAATGGAGCGAAGGTCTGCGGCGCTACGTGAAACGCCATCACCCGCCACGTTGGTGCTCCAATGCTGCGGGCAGCCTCCACATAGGCCGTCTCTCGAACGGATAGCGAGACAGCCCGAATAACACGAGCGCCGAAGGCAAGCCTTGTGAATGCGATGGCAATAATGAGCGTCCACACTGACGCGCCCAGGATGAACATCAATATCATCGCCAGAATTAACCCCGGTATCGCCATGAGGATTTCCAGGATGCGTTGGCTGACCATATCAAATTTTCCGCCCAGGTAGCCGCTAGCCAGCCCCCACACAGAACCTACGCCAACCCCGAGGACCACTGATACAACGCCGATGAACAGGGATGTTCGGCCTCCGTAAATGATTCTGCTCAGTTGATCCCTACCAAGGAAATCTGTGCCAAAGAAGTTCTCGAAATTAGGACCTAGTGTAACTTTTCCAAAGTCAGGTTTGTATGGATCACTTGGTGCTACCAGTGGCGCCGCTAGGGACATGACAACAAGGAACCCAATCACGACCAGCCAAGTTGCGGCTACCGGTCTCCTTTTTGCAAAGACACGGAATTTTTGTGCATTGGCCGTTGCCAGCGTCAGACCTTGCCCGAGCACATCAAATCTGTTTGTTTTTTTCGTTGATTGCATAAACTACACCCGACCCGACTAAGGGTGGCCTATCCCAAATACGTGTCTGATTTCATTACCCAAGTCGGACTCTCGGATCTATCCAACTGTAGCTGAGGTCCACGAGAAGATTCATCCCTATGAAGACCATCGAATATACAAGCACTATGCTCTGAACCATCGATGTGTCGCGGTCGATCGCTCCAGCGATCAGCGTGGTGCCGAGACCGGGGGTACCAAACGCTCTCTCGACAGTTACCGAGCCTCCAAGCGCGAAACCCAGAAGGACCCCGCTCAGAGTTATAACCGGCAGCAAGGCGTTGGGAAGCGCGTGTCTTAGCAGAACCACGCTTTCTCTCATCCCTTTCGCCCGAGCTGTGCGCACGTAATCCTCCCGAAAAACCTCGAAAAGTGATGAACGAGCCATCCGGGCAACTATTGCGGCCTGTCCCAATCCAAGCACTAGAGCTGGCCCAATTACTATCTGGAAATTTTTCCAGGGATCATCCCAAATCTGAGAACTTATGATCGGGGGATGCCAACTCCATCCATGAATGAGTCCGAGCACAATCAAAAGCCCCAACCAAAACCCTGGAATGGCCAGGAAGAGAACCGACATCAGGCTCGCGACTCCATCAGCAATTGAATTCGGGCGCATGGCGCTGAGAATACCCACAGGCAATCCCAATAACCACGCGATCAATATCGAAAGTATTCCGATCTCAGCGCTTATTGCGCCTCGTCTTATGATAGTTTCCGATATGGCATCGCCGCGCAAGAATGAGGTGCCGAGGTCCCCCTTTAAGGCGTTCCCAGCCCAGAGCGAATATTGGACCACAAGGGGTTTGTCGAGGCCAAGTTCCGCCATTATGGAAGCTCGCTCTGAATCACTCATGATAATGATCTGGGAAGGATCGTAGAACACTGAAAGGGGGTCGCCGGGCAGGGCCCGCATTATCAAGAAAATAATGACTGTGACACCGAATATTGTCGGAATCGCAATCAGTAGGCGTGTCGCAATGTACTTGAGCAAGTCAGCAAAGCCCTCGGTCAGATCCAACAACCCGCATCGACCACACGGATTGACGAACATCTTTTAACTCAAATCGTAATGTCAGCGGGACGGGTATCCGACGCCTCACACCACTAGCGCGCCGGCATGGGGCCGACTGCGCTAGTGGTGCGAGCAACGAACAGTCTGAGGCCTAAAAGGCGGATGTTGAAGGCATCGTCGCTAGAGGCCTCAGACCGTCGTTATTCAATTCGTCGTTACTACTTCTTCAACAGCCACACGTCGTCCCATGTGTGCAAGTCGTAGTGTCCTGAGAAGTCACCAGGCACCATGCCTGCCAGATTCTCAGTCCAGCCCCAGAACTGCGGTGCAGGTCCTAGCGGCATGATCGGCCATTCATCCAGCAGTATCGTCCGCATCTCATTCACGATGCCGATACGCGCTGTCTGGTCACCCTCATCGGTCAATTTCCCAATGAGGACGTCGAACGCCGCATTTTTCCACTGTCCAAAGTTCTGGTCACATGGCCTGTCGCCACATGTACCCAGCCCAGCGACGATGTAGGCCGCAGGGTCCGTAAGACCAACGGTGTACCCAGCATTGGTCGAGAAGTCAAACTCCTGAGACCTGAGCTTTTCGCCGTGCACTGAAACGTCAGTCAACTTGATGTCTGAATCGATGTTCAAGCCTTCCTTGATCATCGCCTGGATGGCGGCATTCGCGACCTTCTGGTCCGGTGTTTCACGAGTTACCAGCGTCACTTTCGGGAATCCGTCACCATTCGGGTATCCGGCCTCTGCGAGCAGACTACGCGCTAGCGCAAGGTCTTCGGCAGTTGGTGACCGCAAACCCGGTGTCTGCGCCATCTCAGCCTCGCTCATCGCAAACGGAGTACCAAAGAGGAACCAGTCACCCAGTTCAGACTCTCTCAGATCCTTCGTTGCTTCGATGAGGGCCTCTTGGTCAATCACGATTGAGAGCGCCTTACGGACTCTCTTATCGTCATACGGGGCGCGCGTGGTGTTGAAAACCATGCCACCGACATTAGGCAGCGTCCATCGCACGCCTTTAAGACCGGCTTTTTCTCCATCACGAATGGCGTTGCCGAGCTTAGGATCAAGCCACATGCCCCAGTCAACAACTCCACTTAGGAGCGCTGCTGACAGTTCAGGTGTCCAAGCGACGAGCCAGATGTGCTCAATCATGTCCACGTTTGGCTTACTTGGATCCCAGTAGTCGTCGAATCGTTCCTGAACCCAGTGTTCATCGTTACGACTCACGTACTTGAACGGTCCTGTTCCGGTGGCGTTATCCACTTTCCGCAGGTTGCCGCCGTTTTCTTCTAGGGTCTCTTTCTTCAAGATCACGTTCCAGCCATGCGCCATGGCGGTCAACATCCAGCCAGGGCCACGCGGGGCACTCAGCTTGAACTCAACCGTGAGTGGGTCCAAGACGTTGACGGCAGAAACGGCGCCAAAGTTAGTCTTCCTGCCGCTAACAAGATCACCCTGCGGGAAGATGATCCGGTCGTACGAGGCTTTTACATCCTCTGCACTAAATGCGGAGCCGTCGTGGAACTTCACCCCATCCCGAAGGAAGAAAGTGTAAGTCTTTGAATCCGACGAGATTTCCCAGCTGTGAGCCAGGTCACCGGTGATGGGCAGTTCAGTCGAAATACCAATCTTCCGTACCAGCTTGTTGAACATGGGAGCCTGAGATCCGATGTTCGCAATTGTATTCGACGCATAAAAGTCGAAATGAGCCGGTGGACCGTGGGCCGCTAGTCTCAGAACTCCACCCCAGGTGCTCGGCTTCGGTGCGCCCGGCGCTTCGACGGGGACATTCACAACTACAGTCTGAATGACCGTGTCACCGAGGACAGCAACTTCTTTTTCGACAATGACGGTTTGAACAACCTTCTCGCCGGCAACTTCTTTCTCCACGATCACGGTCTGAATGACCACTTGACCGGGGACCTCTTTTATAACTTCCACGGTCTCGATCTCGCCCCCGCACGCAATGGCCAAGATGAGCGAGCCCCCAGCCGCTCCGAGCATCAAAGATCTCAATCTAAATTTACGACTCAAACTGTCGAACAATCGACGCATCATCACTACTTCCTCCTGCCTTATCCAGATGGGGATTCTTTTCATAATCCCAGTGAACTCGTGATTAGATGCCTGATGGCATCGCTCATGTTTCAGGCCCCTGATTTCAGTGTCTTTCCGAAATTGTCATCGCACCAGTATCGGCTGATCCCAGTCTTTCTACGGACGGCGATGACGAAACTGACTTCCGGGGCAGCCTAGCACAACTAGCGCTACGGATATATGGATGTCACGAAGTATTTCGGCAAGACGCATATTTTGGATGGGGGAAAACTGACTTCAATCGATCCATACATGACGGCAAGAGCGTTTACAGCGCTTTGAAGAAGAGCGCGCGTAATCGGCTTAGAAGCAAATCTACTTCCTCACCCAGGTCTCTCCGTCCGAGGTGAGAATATCGCCTACGACATGGTTAGTTATCCATAAACGGGTTGGCTAATTCAACCGCACGCACAGCATCAGGTGCGTATCCAGCTGCACCAATTCGCACAGCGAACGCCTCGCTTACCGGAGCGCCACCGACCAGTATCTAAACCTTATTGCGCAGTTCCGCTTCCTTTGCCGCATTGATCGTCAGTTCCAAGGATGGCATCGTAGTGATAAGAAGCGCTGACATACACAAATGCCCGGCCCCTGTCTCTTCCACACACTTGAGGAATGTTTCGGGGGATACGCCCACGCCAAGATCATGGACATCGTAACCCGCCCCTACAAGCATCACGCCAACCAGGTTCTTGCCAATGTCGTGAAGACCGTACCGAGCACAACTGCTCCCCTCCAGGCCTCTCCTGCCTCGGCCAACAGAGGGCCTGACCGGCGCCATCGCGACCTTCATCGCTCGGGCAGAGACGAACACGTCAGGAATGTAGTACACGTTCTCCCGGAAGCGTCGGCCCTCTTTATTCATGCCGGGGATAAGACCGTCGTCGATGATTGACATTACCGAAATACCAGAATCCAGCACCTCTTAAGTCCATTAGTCGGCGCCGATGTGGTCACCGGCGATTACCATGTCGCTTAGTTCTTGAAAGTTCAACGAGGTATTCACAAGAGCAGATCACTTTCGCTCTGTGGGAGGCAAAGTCCGGGGCATCAATCGGTGAAGTATGCCGCAAGATGCGAGTATCCGAGAACACCTTCTACCGGTGGAAGCTGCAATTCAACGGTATCGGCGTTGCCGAGCCACGACGTTTAAAAATCTCGAAGACGAGAACCGTCGGCTCGAGCAGTTGGTAGCCTACTTGGCCCTGGACAAGTAGATGCTCCAGGACGTGCTGCGAAAAAGCTTCTGAAGCCTGCTCAGAGACGTGAGGTAGCGGTGGGCCACCTATGTCGGAGCCATCGCGTCTCGGAGCACAGAGCTTGTTCTCTGATTCTCTTCTCCTGCACGAGCTGCCGGTACCGGAGTCGTGGTCCCGATCAGGCATTCTTGAGGAAACGTATCCGGGAATTAAATGAGGATGCAAGGGAAGGACTAAAGCTTGGCGTCAAGTGCGCAAGAATGAGCGGCCACGCAGCCCACACCCTCAAGTTAGCTTGCGGTCAGGGGTAGAACCAACTACTACGAGATCGTTTAGCGCGATATCCAAGCAAGAGAACGTCACATGATTACCGAAACCTCGCTCCCCAGGCACCGCGAGGGGAGGGGTTCTTTGTAACGAGTCCCTAAACCAGCGCAAGCTCCGGGACTCGTTCGTAGATCTGGATTCGGTGGCGGCAGGCGTCTGCGATTAGGACGAGGCCATCTTTGGTGGTTTCGATGGCTGATGGGCGCCAGAAGTGCTTCTCTTCCTCGAACAGGGCTGCG
>CAUZJA010000017.1:0-25099 GCA_963579925.1 Dehalococcoidia bacterium
CCTTGCGCTGCATCGACGACCAGCAAGGCCCCTTCGCATGCTGCCAACGAGCGTGATACTTCGTACGAAAAGTCAACGTGGCCGGGGGTGTCAATGAGATTGAGCTGGTACTCAATGCCGTCTTCTGCCGTGTGCAAGAGTCTAACGGCCTGCGCCTTGATGGTGATTCCGCGCTCACGCTCAAGCTCCATGCTATCCAGCAACTGCTCCTGCTGGTCGCGCTCAGACACAGTACCGGTAGCCTGCATCAAACGGTCAGCAAGAGTCGACTTGCCATGGTCGATGTGGGCGATTATGCAGAAGTTGCGGATGAGTGAAGAGTCCATTGTCTTTAAGCGTACACGTCAATTTAGCGAAAACGGACCTGTAAATTCGCTCAAATAATCACACGCCTAACGTTCTCGACTGCTACGATTTTGGGAATCGACACCTAACCTTGGGAGATTGACCACGCCATCGGAGCCTGAAAACGCCGTACAATACCCGCAGATCAATGATCTGACGCTGGTTTATGAGGGTGCGCTTTCTGGAACGGCGCGAGCACGCTTTTTAGAGCGCCTGCCCGTTTGGATTAGCGTCCATGAGGGTCTAGGCGATTCTGTCACTCCCGGCGCAGGGATCATCGCCTTCGATGATTCCTCGGCGCGTGCGATCTACTCATCCCCTGAAGCTCACACACTCGGCGCGTTGATCCTCGTCGAATGCACGCCGCCAGATGATCTACCAGCACCCGGGTGCCCTGTGCTGCTGGTGTGCGGAAGGCAGTCGTCGCGGATACGTCACGAGCAGCAGGTTGCCGCATTCGAACGTCTTGAGCGCGGGCGGATCGTGGAACTGGAGTCTTGCGGCGGTGATCCGCTGGGTGAGCAGCCAGAGCAGTTGGCCGAGACCGTACGGTGGTTTCTTTCCAAGCTGTAGGTGTGCAGCATCATTCTTGCAGCGCATGCCAGCACAATGGTCACGCCACATCCCGCATGCATGTCATCCTGAAGTTCGGCGAAGGATCTCAGTCAACGCTTATGTGAATGCGCCAGATATCCGGCCACTTCGATGCGCCATTCGACGCATACGACACGATCATCTGTCCCTCACCAGCTCGATCAAACTCTAGCGTTGACGATGCTGAGATTCTTCACAGAGCTTCAGAATGACAGTGAGATTGGACGTTCATCGTGGTGTCGAGGCACCATCTCCACATTTCCTTGACGTTCGAAACATCAAATAGAGCAAATACGACCAACACAGCGATGAAATAAGCGCGCCGCGCATTCGACAGAGGCATCTAAGTTGGCGTCTAACGCAGTACTACCTGCTGAAGGGGCCATCGCCCAGAGGGTTATCGCACCCGTAACATCTGAATCGCGGAGTGCAAAGAGAGGAACAATTTGACCGGCAACGCCAGAGCAGAGACACGCACGGGTCTCCTGCCTCGAATATTTAGTAACAAGCGCTATCTGCTATCTCTCATGGGCATCGTTGCCATTGCAGCGATTGCGTGTGGCACTGACGAGACGGTCTCAGTATCTAGCGCGCCTGTGGACACACAGGCGCCAGTGTCGTCTGATGCATCGCTGACCAACCCCGGCGGTGCATCAGCGGCATCACTTGAGACGATAAAGAACAACCTGCCGCTCGACTTCCCAATAAACGTCTACCAGGGTGACGATATCGTTGGCGGACATGCCGTGAACTTCTCTGACATCGTGGCGCAAGGTAAGCCGGTGGTGCTCAACGCCTGGGCGGGCCTCTGCCCACCATGCCGTGCGGAAATGCCCGACCTGGAGGCAGTTTCTCAGGAGTTCAAAGACCACGTAATCCTGTTTGGACTAGACGTTGGGCCGTTTACTGGGCTTGGGAGTGAGCAAGATGCCCGGGACCTGATTGATGCGATTGGTGTGACATACCCTGCAGGAAATACTGACAACGCAAGAGTGGTCAGTAAGTACAAGATCCTTGGCATGCCATCGACTTTCTTCATCACCCCGGACGGAAACAGCATTCGCAGTTGGACGGGAGCGCTCAGTGAAGACAAGCTCCGAGAGCTGGTTACAGAGCTCATTGCGGCGTCTTAATAGATAGGTTGACCCTCGATAATTCCCGCCCGGTATCGACCGGGCGGGTTCGCGCCAAGGACTAATGAAGGACCAATCAAGCTAATCTCACGTTCTACCAGTATTATGCAATCACCCCGCTAGACGTAAAATTGATGCTCGACACGGCATAGAGTGAGGAATCTCCCGACAGCGTGACAGACAACTCAGACAATGGGCCAGAACCGGCCGATGTACCGATTCTTGATGAAGAGCCGGAGTCCCAGAAACGCAAGTATTACCTCATGGCGCTTGCGTTCATTCCTCTCGTCCTCATCGCCGCATTGCTGATCTGGGGAACAGTCCGAGGTGGCGGCTCCCCCGGCGGCATCTTCGTCAATAACTCAGGTGGCTCAGTGGACCTGGACCGTAAACAAGCGCCGGACTTCACGCTGACCACATTTGATGGCGAAGTGGTCACCCTCTCAGAATTGCGGGGCAATATTGTGTTCCTGGACTTCTGGGCCTCATGGTGCCCACCGTGTCGTGCAGAAGCACCGACGCTACGTTATGTGCATGAGCAGTTCCTAGAAGAAGATGTGGTTTTCGTTGGCATTGATGTTTGGGAAGATCGGCCGGGAGCCGGTCAGCGATTCGCAAGAGAGGCTCGCTGGGAGTACCCGACCGGGCTGGACCCCAGTGGATCAATCACTATCAATTACGGCGTAAAAGGTCTGCCCGAAAAGTTTTTTGTGGATCGCGACGGGGACCTGGTTCGCAAATGGATTGGCCCAATCAACACTGGTGAACTCACCAACATGCTCAACGAACTTCTGGCCGAGCCCGTCCCCGTAGCGCTCGCGAACTAGGCTGAAGCTCAGTTCCTCAAGAAGCCTATGTTCTCAATATGCGTCCAGTTCGTCAGGCTTACGGTTTTGTCATCCAGCCGGAATTTGAGCTGCGTTGGGTTGGACTCATTGCCGTTCACATCTGCGAATAGGTCAATCTGCAGATAGTCCGTCTGATCCACGATGTCGTAGTGCGTCGGTGTGAACGTAGCTGTCTTCGTCTGCCAACCGCTCGCCGCAATATCACTGGACTCTGCAACTTCTGAGCCCAGCGTTGCGCGCACATCGCCCGACGCAGTGCGAATGGTCACGTCCATATCGGCGTGAATATCGGCGACCGAATCGCCTGAATCACCGGTCCACACCCGATATGAAACGTCCCACGTAGCGTCCGTGATTGACGCGTATCCGGTCAGCGGGAATAGCAGCCGACCGCCGTTTTCCGTTGGGCGAACGCGATCAACGGTGTTTCCGCTATCGGCGCTTACGGTTGTTGGGTTGCCGTTAGGTTTGGCCACACTCGTGTGAGGCAAGCGCAGCGCGGACGGATAGACAGACGTGTCATAGGCAATCATCATGCCACCACTTGAGCCATCTCCAACCGTGATCTTCAGTTCCAGCTGATTGCCATTGGCGACGGTGTAGTTGGACACTGCAATCTCGCCAGCCTTCCTCACCCAGGTGCCAGACGCGGCGCTGTCCCATGCGGATGCGGTGATGGAGGTGCTTGCGACTTCGGTGTATGTGGAGCCGTTGTAGTCACGCAAAAAGAGCTTTAGTTCGCCCGTTGAAGTGGCGCTGAATCCCTGAGCTGCACCCCATATCTCCACAACAGCGTTCCCATTGATAAGCGTGTCGGCGGTCAGCTCCCGGCTCAGCCAGTTCTGGCGCTGGTTGATATCAGTTTCATCCGCTCCCGAGCCACCCTTCGCGATGGTGCGGCCGGCCTCGGTATCCAGATCGCTGTCATAGTCCTGCAGCGTGGCCGTGCCCGGATACGTCAACGTGATCCCAAGATCGGCCTGCGCAGCCGTAGAGGTTGATGGCGGCGTTGGGTTGTTGTGCAGGTAGTAGCCAGTGTCGTGAGACAACTCCAGCAGCTCGTAGTAGGTAGAAGTTGCAACCTTGATCTGCTCACCGTGCGCATACAGATCGCGCACAAGCGGGAACTGAACCTTCGATGGGTACGACTGAATGTCATACGCGATCCACATATCTTGATCGGCCGCGTTGGTCGCGATCACTTTGATCTCAAGTTGATTGCCCTGGGCGATGGTGTAATCCAGACCGTTGAAAGAGAACGTAGTGTCGATCCACGTCCCCGCTGCGCCCGCATCCCAGGGAGCCTCCGTGATGGTAGTGCTGGCAATCTCCGTGTAGCTGGAGCCGTTGTACTCCCTCAAGTACGCCGTCAGGCTGCCTGTAGCCGTAGTGTTGAAATTTGCGATGGCCGCCCAGAGATTCAGGCTTACGGTGCCCTGTAACTCAAGGCCAGCCGCCAGCGCGCCCGTCTGCCAGTTTTGATAGCGAGCAGTGTTGTTTTCATTCTCGTCACTACCGCCCCTTTCGATCACATTTCCGGGCTGTGCGTCCTCGTTAGTATCGTAGTTGTAGAGCGTTGTCTGGCTGGGGTAGAACGCGGTGGCGGGCAGGTCGATCGCCCCGGGCGTATCGGCGGTCGAGGTAGATGTTGAGTTGTGGAGATAGAAGCCGCAGGGATTGGAGCCGGAAATGTCTACCTCTGCGGTGGCGCCACTCGGAGTAGAAGTGCTAATGGTGTTGCTGGTTGATGCCCAGATCGGCGTGGCGAATCTGGCCGTGATTTGAACGCGCTCACCGGGATCTACAATGCCGCGAGCCACGTTTTCAGAAGCGCCGCTCGGGGCAAGGATGTCGGCGATAATCCACTCACCCGCGGCCGCTGTTGTCCCGTTGCTGTACGAGAGTCGAGTAACTTGCAGGCCAGTTGAAGTGACGTATACGGCGATGAGATCCCAGTCAGTTGGACTGTGGAGTGATTCAGTGCCGGTATTCTCCAACTCAAACGTGACATCCGAGCCAAGAGTTGTTTCGCAGACCGCAACGGGGGCAATTCGTGTGCGATTTGAGACGCCAATCGTTTCTGAAGCCTCCCGAATGGCTTGCGATGAACCAAGCGCATCGTTCAAAGTAGTTTGGGCAAACGCGGTCACTCCGGAAATTATGATTCCGAACGCGACAAGCCCAATTATCAATGCCCCCAAATGTTGTCCAATCGAACCCGCATTGGCAATCTAGAGTGCGCTGGTCAACCTAGAACGCGGTGGCCCCCCACCTTGAGATAACGATCAATCCATTAGGCGACAGACAATTGATGGTGAATGCAAATGGGTTGGAATCGTGACTGGTGGACGGTTTGCACGAATATGATTTGCGCATGACAAGACACGGCTGGAGTGAATATGAGTGGTAACTGGGAACTGATGGCGAGAACTGATCGCCCGGTGACGCGTGAATCGTTGCGCCAAAATCTTGGCAAAATGGGACTCCAGAAGGGCGATACCGTCATCGTCCACTCATCGCTAAAAACACTGGGTTACGTTGTTGGCGCTTCGGTAGCCGTGGTGGGGGCGTTACTCGACGCGGTGGGCGAAGAAGGCACCATCGTCACGCCATCCCACTCCTACGGGCACGGCAATCCGTCAACGTGGACAAACCCGCCAGTACGACCGGAGTGGGTGGACACGGTGCGCGAGCATCTCCCGGCGTTTGATCCCCAGACCACACCAACCACGCGAATGGGACGCATAGTGGAGACATTCCGTACGTGGCCCGGGACCCTACGGAGTCGGCATCCAGAGACCTCGTTCTGCGCAAATGGCAAGAATGCTGAGTTCATTACAGCCAATCACTCCCTTGATATGCTTCAGGGTGACAATTCCCCACTTAGTCGAATCTACGATCTCGACGGAAAAATCTTGTTGATGGGTGTTGGCTACGATCGCAACACATCTTTCCATCTCGCTGAATATCGCATCGATGAAACTCCACGCAACACGTCTCAGTTTCTTGTTGAGGAAGATGGCACCAGAGAGTTTCGGGAATCTAAGCAGATCCACAACATGAACGACCCCTGGTTGCTCGATCTGGGCGACGCGTTTGAGCAATCCCGACGGGTTACTGTCGGAAAGGTTGGGCAGGCAGAATCGCGACTCTTCTCGCAGCGCGAGGCGGTCGATTACGCTCAGACGTGGTTGCGACGAAGATGGTCGCAGGAGCGGAGATAGTGGCTTCTGATGAATAGCCATCGAGAACGAGGCACGATGCCACGAACTCGCGACTCGCTATTGTCAGACATCCGACAGCTTGGGCTGGAGGCCGGGGACTGCGTAATCGTCCACTCGTCGCTCAGTTCGCTTGGGTACGTTGAAGGCGGCGCTGCCACTGTGGTTGGGGCGCTGATGGACGCCGTCACGTTGGACGGCGCAATCGTCATGCCCACGCAGACGGCGCAATTTCAATATCCAACCCACCGAATCCCGCCAGTGACCGACATCAGCCAGTTCAAACGCCTGATGGCCGAGACGCCGGTCTTTGATCCTGCATCGACGCCCACCACTCAAATGGGCGCAATACCGGAGCATTTCCGAACGCAGCCGGGCGTGGTTCGCTCAGCGCATCCGCTCTACTCATTCGCCGCATGGAGCCGCGATTCTGCGGCCATCGCAGGTACGCAGCGGATGGAGATGTCAATGGGCGAGGGCTCGGCGCTTGATCACCTGTATCGGCGAGACGGCAAGGCTCTGCTGATGGGTGTTGGGTTCATTCGCTACACGATGTTCCATCACGCCGAGTACGGGGTGGATGTCACGCCCACCAATCAGCCACTGGTGCCCATCCCCAACGTGGCGGGCGATGCAAATGACTGGCGTCCAACCAGAGAGATTTGCTTCATTGACAATGACACCATCACTCGGCTTGGCGAGTCATTTGCGGCGGAAAATAGCGTCTCGATTGGCAGCGTAGGCAACGCGGAAGCACGGCTGTTCTCCGTACGTGATGCAATCGACTATGGAGTCGAGTGGCTAACGCGCGAGTACGCCGCCAACCGTGTCACAACGAACTGCAAGGATTAGTCGAACAGGTAGTCGTCCACCTCCACGACCGGGCGGAACCCCAACTCGTAGTAGATGTGATTGGACGTGGGGTTCGCTAGATCAGTGAACAGGCAGGCGAAGCGCTTCCCCCGACCGAGCCAAATCTGGCTGACTGATGCCACGATGGCGCTCGCGTAGCCACGATTGCATTGATCATGCGGCGTATAGACGCCGCGAATTGAGACGCCGTTGTTGGTGACATGTCCCCAGATGGCCATCGAGACGGGGCCGTTGTCGTCCCACAGATAGACCTGCTGGGATTCCACGGCGGCAGGTACCCAATCTTCGGGCCGCCGAACGTGTGTGATTCCAGTGTCATCTGCGAATCCTCTCATCCATGAGTACAAAAGCTCCAGATCTGCGGCCATCGCCAACCGGATTGCGCCAGTAGGCCACTTCGGCGGATTGACCTGAGTCAACTCGTGGATTCTCATTTGCTTACCGGTCTGAGCCGATTTGCCGGTGATGTCACACCACCGCTCTGAGAACGCCTTCACGGTGGTCTTGTCAGCTCCGATGCCTGGAATCTCGCTGTCTGCTGCGTGTATGCCTTGAACTAGACACTCCAACTCGGCTCCAGCAGCACGTGTGGCGAGCAGCTTGTATGGCGGCGTGCGCATTGCCGCCACGCGCAAATCTCAGCCGTCCGTGACCGCGTAAAACCCTGGCGTTGCAGTACCTGGTGGTGCCACCTCGCCACCGCTCACGATGGTGTCAGAGAGCCCAAGTATCAGGCAGTTCTCAACCTCACGCTGCATCAAGTATGGCTCTGTTGCAGACCGAAAATCCTCAGCGCCGTCGTATCTCACAAATTGGATAGCCATGTGATCTCACCTGTCGCTAAAATCCGTGCATTGCGGAGTTATCCTGCGGCTCGTAGCCCACAAGTTCTTTCGCGCTCTGCCACTCCCGATAGCCGGTTGCGTTATCCGAAACTGCGAACAGAATCTCAAATCCAATTTCGTCGGGCGCATCCACGCACTTCTCAAGGAACTGCACGATGTCCCGATGACTGCACCACACCGCCTCAGCGCGAACGCTGGCTGGCACGTCTGCAACTTCCACTTTGCCTACCCGAACGGAGATGATCGACATCCCATGTGCTTCCACGAAGTATGCTGCCAGGGCTTCGCCGCCCAGTTTTGTGGCCGTATAGATGCTGGTAGGGCGAATCTTCGACGTCGGAGAGATCATTTCCACCGAGCCATCGGGCCTCACACCCTTGGAGAGAGACGCGTACGGCTCATCCTTCTCATATCCGGCAACTACCGCACCGCTGCTGGCTGCGACCACGCGGCGCACGCCAGCTTGTCGGGCCGCCTCAAGCACGTTGTACACGCCCACGATGTTCGCCTGGAGGTGCGTCTCAAACGGCTAGTTGCCACGTGACTTCGACATATGAATCACGGTGTCGATACCATCAAACGCCGGGCGAATGGCGTCGAAATCCGAGATATCCGCCACGGTCGTGGAAACGCCGTCCACCGACTGACGCCCAAGCGCCGTTACGTTGTTTGACTCCGCCAGATGTCGTCCGGCAAGGCCGCCGGTCATGCCGGTCACGAGAATGTTTTACCTGCGGTCAAATCAGCGTCTCCGTTTATTCTTGATCATTACTTACGAACGAATTCCGTCACCCTGAACGCCTGCTTCTCATCGATGGTGTTGGCCTTGTAATCGATATCCGCTGTAAGTAGAAAGCCGAACTCAGGATCGAACGCAAACGTCATCTTGTGCGCCCCGACCTCGTCCGCGTTGAGCAATGTGACGAACAGATTGGGAATCGTCGGGAACGCTGTTGTATCGGGAGGGTCCAGGTGAACCTCTGAGTCTCTGTACGCGACACTCCATACCTCACCGTCTCGGACTTCAATTGACACAGGTGTAGATATCTCGGGGGGACAGAAGCAGATCCGTCGATACACAAACTCATAGTTCTCAATACCGGCCGACTCCCAGAGAGTTTGATTTTTGAGAATGCTCTTTCGCTCGGCCGAGTCAGCGAAGAAGCAGGCCGTCGCGAGAATGCCAACGATGATTGTCATAGTCAGGACAGACGTTACTCGTGCGCGCCTCATCGGTGGAAGGATATCGAATCCCGTCTTCGGCAACATCGCTACCCCGAAAACACCAGCAGTCGCACTTCGTCAAACTCACACCTCCCGTTGAGTTGCGATAGTCCGAGTGTGAGCAGCAAGGGATGCTCTACGTTGGCATCGAGAAGAGCTTGCACACCAAGAAACGCGTTCTGGCAGGCGGTGACATCCGGCACGCGCGTTGGATCAACATAGTTCGTGATTGATTTTGAGTTGCTCTCCAGACAGAACGTGGCGATACCGACCTGGTATTCAAGCGAGGCGATATCGGTTGCCTTCCTGATCAGACGACTGGTGGACTGTCCGGCCCGCTCAGCGACGCAATCCAGGTCACTGTGCGCAAAGAACTTAGGCAGGTCTACAAGTGGATCGGATGTTTCAGGAATAGTGGTTGCGCCTGATTCCACAATTACCGGGTCGGGTTCTGAATCTAGGGCCACGGCCAGTGGGTCAAACTCAATGATTCCGCATTCAACAAATGCTCGACTGAGTGATTGGGTCTCTTCCGGGGAGAGATTCTGGAGTATCTCAACGTCGCCTCGAGCTATGAGGCAATCGAGCTGCTCTGCGCTGAACTCCGGCACCTCACCGGGCACAATGCTCGTACTACCGGTGCAGGCTTGCAGCGACCGCAACGCCTGAAGGCTCAGCACCATCGTGCCTTCCAGCGCGTTCGAGATGGCGTCGACGTTGCCGCCAAGCTCAGTTTGCAAGCAAACGAGTTCCCCGATGCTGAAGAGATCAGCAACCGGGTCGATGGTGGTAATCGGTGCGATAGGCGTTTGGGTAGCCACCGGTTCAGGATCAGTGTCCACCATCAGCGGCACTGACAGGCCCTGCAGCTCAGGCGTCGGTGTGATGCCAGGGACTTCGTTTGAGTCACCACCCCCACAGGCAACGACGAGAATCATCAGCAACATGATCGACACGATGCCGAACCATCGATAGACCATCACGATAGGGTTCAACTAACTTGGTCCAGCCGTTCGGTCACACCGCTCTCCTCAACACTCATCAGAATCACGACATCAGGTTAGCGACCTAACGGGAGACATGCCAGAAGCAGATCGTGTCGAATGCCGACGGGACAGACCCGGCACGAATGACCCTTTCGCGTAATCAATGCCACACACACGCAGCGTAACCAATTCGCTGTCGCCAACCGCGTCACCCTGAGGTCCACCGAAGGACCTCAGTTTGATGCGCGGGCCAGCCTCGTTGACGTGCCTACATACATCCAATGGGGAGATTCTTCGAATCCTATATCGCTCCACTCATGATGACGCGGCCAGCGGCAGATTGCATATGGTGCCCCAGCATCAAACCATTGCCGCTGGGAATCCTACGCAGGGGGTCAGGTCCGAGACAGCGAATCACCGTCTCCGGTTTGAAGACGGCCCAGGCGAACCAGAAGTGATTGGCGTGGAGGACGGGCGTGAGGCGCTGGCCTACGAGGGGGCCAGCAATGGCTTCGCCGCTGGTCTTCCACGTAGAACTGGTCTGTTGGTCTATGAGCGGGCCATCCGATGACTCGAATATGAGTGTTTGATCGCCGATATTCCGGTTAAATACCGTCGTAGCACCGGCTACTCGCTCGGATGACCCGGCCTGGAATCCGCTGAAGACGTCTGGATCAAACATTGCCACGATATCGAGCGTCCCTACTGTGTCGTTTAGCACCAAGTCGTCCTGCAGTAACTCGAACGGGTATGCGACGGACTCGCCGTCTGATTCGATTGTCAGGACTCGCGCCGTGGCAGGTAACCGGCCGTCAGTCTCGCCCTGAAAAAGCAGCGGAGGGGTGTCGACATCATCGTAGCCATCGTACGGGGTGATGTCATAAGTGCTGGCGCTGCCGGGCCGCTCCAGCACCAGGCCATCGGGATGCTGAGCGGCGAACGATTCCCACGCGATTATGGCTGCGGGGATGAAGTGCAGTCGGTATCCCGTGAGTTCCCCGACTATCGCTTCGCCGGTTATCTGCTGCCACCAGGTTTCTGTTTGGCGGTCCCACATGACGAGGTCTGAGTTGCGCACCGTGCCGCTGGTGCCAAAGGTGAGCTCTTGATCAGCGATTCGGCGGTCAAATGCAATTGCGGTATTGCAGAGTGGACAGAACGTAACCGTGATGGGTGCGCCGCCGACCACATCGTTTACGATCTCATGTTGCATCATGATCGCCAGCGGATACGCGCGGGCCTCGCCGTTGATCTCAAGCGATATGACGGGCTCTCGCGGACGCATGTACTCAGGTGGTTCGCTGGCAACGAAGAACACCGGCTCATCGAGCGGGGCTATTCCATCACGCGGCAGGATGCTGACGAACTCCGTCAGGCTATTTGTGCGTCTGGTGAAATCCGTGCGCCACGATGATCCGAGGTTGGGGTCACGGAACGCTTTGAGCGCTTCTCGCTCTTCGATGGAAAGTGCGGCATCGAGTAACTCTGGCTCTGGTGCCGCTTGTTCCGGTGGGGCTATGTATGGCTCCGCAGTTGCAATGATCAGCAGGACGGGCGTCGCGGTTGGAGCGACCGTGGGTTCCGGCGTGGCCGTCGGCGTAGGTGCCGGCGTCGATGTGGCGACCGGTGTTGCGCTGGCGAGGGGCGCTGCCACGCTGGAACTACAAGCGATTGCCGCCACGAGTGTGAGTGCAAGAAGTGCATGAACGCGTCGTGCGCGGAGTGCGATGTTCATCGTAAGTAGTTCGATGCACCGAATCTACCTCTGGCGCGGCCCGATGCCTGCTGATTTCGAAATCTTAAGAAATCGTGAAGATCGCGCAGGAAACTTGCTGCATCTGATTGTCAAGCCTACCGAGCATAGGTGACGCCGAAATTTCCCATCCCACGGGCAGGTTGTTCAAAACATGAGCTATTCGATACGGAAGATTCTGAACTGGAAGTCGCGAACGCATCTCATAGCAGCGATATCCGTAGTGGGATTGGTTGCTGTCGCATGCGGCAGTTCTGAATCCACGCCAGCAGTTCAGCCGACAATTCCAACGCAAGCAGCAACCGCCACCAGTGAGACCACGCAATTTGCGCCCACACCAACTCCCATTCCAGACCCAACAGCCACGCCCGTTCCTGATGTCGAGCCGAATGTCACCGAGGCACCAAGATCCGTGTCCCCACTGGTGGCTCCACAGGTGATCAAGATCAATGAGACCGATTTCGTGAGCGATGCAGAGGCGCTGGGATGGAAGACCGACTGGTCACTCCGCACAGTATCTCTGGACGAACTCCTGATCAGCCTCCGGCGTGACAGCATTCGACCAATCGATGACCCCACCTACCTCACTCTTGACGAGGCAATCGAGGAGTACAACCCCAAAGAGCCGTTCATCATTGTTGACCTGAATGGCGACGCGCGGGCATATCCGTTGAGCGTGTTGGTGAACCACGAGATTGTGAATGACGAAGTAGGCGGCGTACCCGTAACGGTCACCTTCTGCCCTCTCTGCAACAGCTCGATTGTTTTCGATCGACGAATAGATGGAATCGTCCACCGATTCGGCACCTCTGGCATGCTGCACAACTCAGAGCTCGTGATGTGGGACGACACAACCGAAACACTCTGGCAGCAGTTGACTGGCGAGGGCATCGTTGGCGAACAGGCCGGGAAGAAGCTGACGATGATAGCCGCCCAGATAGCTTCGCTTGATGCGTTTGCAGCCTCGTCACCAGATGGCCGAGTCATGGCGCCACCACCTGGTCGAGCCTACCTCCGCTCCTCTTACCAGGGATACGACGACGGGAATCGCGATCCGTTCCTTTTCTTTGGCGATATTGATGACAGGCTCAACGCCACGGACCGTATTGCGGCGCTCGACCTGGGCACTGGCCCGGTTGCTTACAGCTTTGAGTACCTGTCCAAGCACTTCGTGACCAACGTGGAGTCCGGTGGATTGCCAGTGGTCATCTTCTTTGACGACACAACGGAGTCGGCGCTCAGGTCAGCGCAGCCCGGGGCCGCAGGAGCGCCGAACATTTCTGGCTCCAGCACTACATACCTTCGAGAGGTCGGCGATTTGGTTCTCACGTTCATCGACAACGGTGACGGTCGATTCCGAGACGAGCAGACAGGCTCGATATGGGATCGATTTGGTGAGGCGCTTGAAGGCGAACTTGAGGGCTCCCAGCTGGATCCCGTAATCCACGGTGATCACTTCTGGTTTGCATGGGCCACCTTCCACCCGGACACCGAACTGGTTACATATGAAGACTAATCACCAACGCTATTTAGCCTCCAGTAGTTCGAAGCACCGTCGGCTTGCCCAGCCGACGGTGCTTCGCGTATGGCATCTTTTTGCAAACTCGTCGGCTACAATCTTCCGGCGCCAGCAGACGCCTGGCTCACGCATTCGTTTACGCATCCGGAGACACTTCATGACATCCCGCGAGTCCGACAAACGACCTAATTTCCTCGTCATCATGTCGGATGAACACGGCGCCAAGTTCAGCGGCACCTACGGCCATCCACTGGTCAACACTCCAAACATGGACCGGCTCGCGGCCATGGGCGTGACGTTTGACAACGGCTACTGCAACTCCCCGCTGTGCGTGCCGTCTCGCGCATCGTTCATGACTGGCCAGTACGTCAGCAACACCAAGACGTACGACAACTCGACGCCGATGCGCGTAGATGCCGTCACGTGGCCGTATCTGCTGCGCTCAGAGGGCTACGACGCCGTACTCGACGGCAAGATGCACCTGATTGGTCCTGACCCGCTGCATGGATTCGAGCGTCAACTGGCGCACGACCCTCACGCTGAACTGCTTACCCACGAGCATTTCCAATGGAAGGACGGCTGCCCGGTTTCGGATAAGCCATGGCCGTTGGTGTTCGAAGCCGGTCCCGGCAGTACACCGATGATTGAGGCGGACGACGAGATGGAAGCGGCGGCGCTCGACTACCTTCAGCAGCCCGCACGCCAAGATAATCCGTGGGCGATCTGCGTTGGCTTTATCGCACCACATTTCCCGTTTGTGGTCCCGGAGCCATACTTCTCGAAATACTATCCAGACAACGTTGATATGCCGGATATTCCTGGTGGTCATCTGGATGACTTACCGCCCGCCGCCCGTCGCCTGGGCGGAATGTTCGGGGTCGACTACCAGTACACAGACGACGAGGTGAAGCGTGCCCGTGCCGCCTACTACGGCCTCGTTGAGTGGATGGACGCGAAGATTGGGCGTTTGCTCGATTCGCTGGAGGCGAATGGGCTCGCCGATAACACGGTGATCATTCACACCTCCGATCACGGCGACGCGCTTGGCGAGCACGGCCTCTGGCGCAAGATGAGCATGTATGAGGCGTCGTCGCACATTCCGATCCAGATCGCCTGGCCGGGGCACCTGCCTGCAGGCAAGCGTGTGACCCAGCCCATGTCCAACGTGGACGTCACCGCCACCATCGCAGACATCGCCGGATTCGATCCGTCTGCCTACGATATGGACGGCGATAGTCTCATGCCTCTGATGAATGGCGATGAGGCTGGCTGGAAGAATTTCGCCCTGGTAGAGCATCTCGCACACGGGACCGACCGCGCGCTAGTGATGGTGAGACGAGGCAGTTGGAAGCTAACCTACGGCCACGGCGACCCGCCAGAGCTAGAGCTTTACGACCTCGATACCGACCCCGGGGAGTTCAACAACCTGGCGAACAACCCCGCTCACGCCACGAAACAGCAAGAGATGTGGGACTTACTCATGCAAGAGTGGGGAGACCCGGCGGAGATCAACGCGCAGGTAGTACAGAGCCAAACAGACCGTGCGGTGATTCGCGCAGCGGACGGCGGGAAGATTTTCTAGGAGGGTTGGGGGCAATTGCTCCCAACATCACATAAATTTGCGAACGTCCCCCACACGCAACGTCCCCCTGGGGTCCGGCTGCGCGGGCCGAGAGGGTCTCTGCCGGATATGCAATGGGATAGCGGTTCATTAACCCTTCGGGACATCGTGAAATGGGGCGCATTCGCCTGATCGAACCACTCATGTTCTCCACTCCGGCAGAGACCCTCACGTCAGTCGCGGGGCCTCCCTCCTCAGGGTGACTGTGCGTGCAGCCGCTCCGGGTTTCCTAGACGGAAGATGAGATCTCACGTCGGTGGCTGAGCCTGTCTCATCAGGGTGACGAATGCGGCAGTTCCGGTGTTCGTTACGGTGGAAGCGATACTAGTGACTAGCGATCCGCTCAACAATGACCCCGGCGTCCTCGCCTACACCGTAGATGATTCCTGACTTACGCTTCCGCAGCCACGGGAATCCGACGAAGTAGATGCCGTCAACGGGGGCAGCGCCTTCATCGTGGATTGGCATACCCCTATCATCCAGTACGGGCACGTTAACCCATGAGAAGTCACCGGTAAACCCGGTCGTCCAGATCACTGTGTTCACCCCGACTTCGGCCAGTTCCAAAGATGTAATCGCGCTGGCCCCGCCGAGATCGTCGATTGGTGCTTCCACGGGATCTAATTCGACCACAGGAGCGTCGACACCGTTTGACGCGATGTACTTGTCCACGCCTTCCTTCAATCGCGCGGCGAGGGAGTCGCCGAAAGCGATGTTCTCTGTGAGATTCGCGGTCAGCTCCAGCCGCGTTCCCTGGATGTCTGAAATACGCCCGAGGAGTTTGCACCCGTCGCGATGCAGTTGCTGGAGGCTGACGGTGTGCCCGCCCCGAGTGCCTGACACCTGCGGCTGGGTGACGTTCACCGCTGCGGGATCTTCCAACTGCGCTGGAGTCAGGTCGAGGAATTTCATATCGCGCCACCACTCAATAATGTCGCGACCGCGATAGTTACGCGGCGCTCGACCAACCTTTGATGTGGAGAGGTAGACCTCGCGTCCGGCTGCCAACAGGTCTTCAACTATCTGAACACCTGACTGGGCTGATCCAACTACCAGCGCGGCCCCGTCGGGCACATCGGAGGGACTGCGATACGTGGCGGCGTTGAGTTGTGTAACCGATTCAGACAGTGCCGAAGCCATGGCGGAAGATCGCGGCTCGGACATGATGCCTGACGCAATGACGACGGCTCCAGATGAGTAGTCCCCTCCCCCACTGCTCACAAGAAATCTGCCGTCGGAGCCGCGGTCGAGGCTGGTTGTGACGGCGTTTTCTACGACTGGAAGCGCATGGCGATCAACATATGATCGAAGGTAATCGACAAATTCATCACGGTGCCAGAAGCCATCGGGCTCATCACCTTCGTACCGGTCCCCGGGGAGGACGTTCGACCAGTTGGGAGTGTTGAGCGCGAATGAGTCCCAACGCTGGCTCGCCCAGCTTTCGCCAATCCGGCCACGCTCCAGAACAACGTGCTCAATGCCGCGTTGTTTCAGGTGATAGCTGGCAGCAAGCCCACCTGAGCCAGCGCCAACGACAAACACTTCAACTTCTTTCACTATTTACCTCGAACTAGCTCAATGTGCTTGTGAATCCGGCGGGCAATATACATTCTTCGTTGGGCGCTTGGTAGTCGATATGTGTACCCCAAGACAGAAGAAGAGAGGCTTTGGGTGGTCGGCCTGTTGGTTGCTGGGACATCCTTTCCCGCTGTTGCATCACACCCGCCGCACAGTCACCCTGAGGAACGAAGTGACGTGAGGGTCTCTGCCGATTAGGGAATGGGATATCGGTTCATCAACCCATCGGGATGGCGTGAAGAGGGGCGCATTCGCTTGATCGCACCACTCATTTTCTCCACACCGGCAGAGACCCTCACGTCAGTCGCGGAGCCTCCCTCCTTAGGGTGACAGTGCGGACGTCAGTGGTGGCGCGTCCCTCGTTGCTTGCCGGCGTAGTTATCAGGCTCTATATGCCGAGGCGCAGCTCCCCTTACCGACCTGCCTCAACCTGCTCTTTTTGCCAGCCGTAGTCCACGTCACTGGAGTAGAACTTGTCCGGGTTCTCAATGGCCCATAGCTGCTTGCGCATGTTCCAGTTCAGGGGGTCTAACACGATGCCTTCTCGCCAGATCTGACTTGCGCCATCGACGTCACCTGATCGGAACAGGCTCAGCCCGCGCTCGAAGTGATCCGAGACCGGCGCATCCGCGTCTCTGCCATCGTTTGACACATTTCCGCTCTCTGCGAACGCAGTGACTAACTCCGCCATCTCATCGTTCTTGACGTTGAAGCCGCCGTAGTACTGGAACCGCAGGATCCCATCCTCATCGATGAACACGCCGTTTGGAATTGCGTTGTAGCCAAAGACTCGCGCCAGCGCGTTATCTTCGTCCACGATGGTGGTGAACTCCGCGACTGCGGCCTCGTGGTACGGGCGAGCCTTATCCGGACCCTGCAGGTCGACGGCTATCGAAAGCAGTTCTGTGTCATTTGCCTTGAGGTCGGCGTGCATCTGCTGCCACACGGGCAGCTGTTCCCGACATGCTCACCACGATGCCCAGAAAAAGAGGATCACGCGTTTCCCGCGGTAGTCAGACAGGCTGACCTCAGTGCCGTCTAAAGACTTTAATGTGAAGTCAGGAACAGCGGTTCCAGCGTTGATGTTCGGCATGTGGTTCATCCTCTCCGATGTCTGGGGTCAGGAACTCAGAAACTGATTGATTGATGCGGAAACTTCGCCGGGCTTCTCAACGTGCACCATGTGGGCAGCGCCCGCCACGATCTGCTTGGAAGAATCGCTGAGAGCGGCGCCAAAATGATCGGCGTAGACCGGCGGACAGATTCCATCGCTATCACCCCACACCAACAGCGTTGGCTGCGTGACGCGGTGGAGTCGTTTTGAGAGTCCTTTGTTTGGAATTGGCCAGAGATACTTGGCAGCGGTCGACATCGACTTCGCACGTTCGACGTAGTAGTCGATGACCTCTTTGCCTTCATCCGTCTCCGGATCAACTTCTGGCAAGCGCGATTGAGGAGTCGTCGCTATGTCCAGTGCTGCCTCGGACTTCTGGTCTGCGTACATCGCCTCGGCGAATTCGCTCGGCGGAACCGTGAAGAAGTCCATCACCTGATTGTCCTGATCCCACAGGCCGAGCGCGCCGATCAGGACGACCTTGGAAAATCGATCCGGCTGGACTGCTGCCAGTTCCGCAGCCAGCATTCCACCCAGCGAGTGGCCAACGATGGGAAGGTCTCGCAAATCCAACTCGTCTAGCAGATCAAGATAGAGGTAGATCAGGTCGTGAAAGTCCGCTATCTCCTCAGAGCCGGTAGAACCACCAAACCCGGGGATCCAGGGTGCGATAACTCTGTGACTGGCAGCAAGTTTGGCGATGAATTCGCCCTCTTGCTTGCCCGCGATTCCATGCAGATAGAGCAGCGGATCACCGGAGCCAGTTTCTGAAACATCAATCTGAAACTGCCCGCCGTTCACGTCCACGATACGGCTGCTCATGATGCGACGCCTTCACCTTCGCGAACAACCGCACCAGACGGCCACCACTTGTCGACATACTCGGGTTTGTCGTTCCAAATGCGGCGCAGGTTTGGCACCACTTCCGTCGCCGTTCGCCTGATGTTCTCTTTTGCCATCTCGTGCGGCATCGAGCCAATCTGGTTGAGGATCATCAGGTGTCCGATGTGGAGATCCTTGACCACAGATTCCAGTTGCTCGGTCACCTGTGACGGCGTCCCGGCAACCACGTTGCCCTGCTCAATCAGCGTGTCCCACGTCACCTCTTCAGAGCCAGCCCGGCCAAACGTCGATGTCTGCGCCATGAGTCCAGCCTTGATGGTGTCGATGGTCCTGTAGCCCGGCGAGTCTGAGAATCCCGGGTATACGTGGAGCATCTTGTTGAAGAAGTACTCAATGTGCGGCCCGTAAGTCTCTTTTACTTCCGATTCAGAGTCGCCAACGCACACCAGTTGCAGGAAGCCAGCCTGGTACGGGTTGTCATGCCCTGCCGCGTTAGCGACCTTCCAGAAGCCGTCCATAACGGTCTTCCCGCGCTTGAAACCGCTGTAAGAGAGATACGCGTACATGAAATCTTTGTCGATACAGTGCTGCCAGGTCTCAATGGAGCCTGCACCCGGCACCCAGACTGGTGGATGCGGGTCCTGCATCGGCCTCGGCCAGATGTTTACGTACCGAAGTTGCGTGTACTTTCCGTCGAACGAGAACATCTCTTCTTCGGTCCACGCCTTGATAATCAGATCTTCGGCCTCGGCGTACTTCTCGCGAATCGTCGATGGGTTCGCTCCGTATGCGTAGGTGGTGTCCATGCTCGTGCCAACCGGGAACCCGGCTACCAGTCGACCGCCGCTGATGCAGTCCAGCATCGCAAACTCTTCTGCCACCCGAATTGGCGGATCGTAGAGTGCGATGGAGTTGCCCATGACGATGATCGCTACGTCTTTAGACTGGCGCGCCATTACAGATGCCATGAGGTTCGGTGATGGCATGATGCCGTAGGCGTTCTGGTGGTGCTCATTGACGCAGATGCCGTCGAAGCCCATCTCACCGGCGTAGGCCAGTTCGTCTAACGTCTCGTTGTAGTACTGGTTCGCCAGTTTCGCGTCGAACAGATGGCTCGGCACGTCAACCCAGACGCTCCTGTGCTTCTCACGAAAATCCTCTGGCAGCCCCCGGTACGGGGCCAGGTGGAAAAACTCTAACTTCACAGCACTACTCCCTGCTGACGATCAGGCACAAAACAATTTTGGGCACACTATACGCTGAGAGCGTGCCTTATCAGTGCCTCACCGATCATTTCAAACACGGCTAGATCGCTTTTATTCCTTCTACCAGCGCACCAATCTGCTCATCACTCCCCGCAGACTCCGGTATCGATACGCGGCTGGCGTAGTTGAGGCGGGTGGCTACCGTGTCGGCCATGGTATCGAAGGTGCCGTGGGTGGTGAACTCTCGGACTACGTCTAGCGATATGGCGTCTGGCATCTTGTCCCACTGGCCGGTTACTGACATCTCGTGGAGCTTCATGCCCAGGTCTTCGAGGCCGTGGACTGCGAATACGCCGTGGTAGGTACGGGTGGAGCCGTAAAAGGCGACGCGCTGACGCAAGTTGAGCAGCTCAGCTTCCACAGCGGCGTCATCTGCGCCCAATGCCATCAGTCCGCCACCGTTTATTGAGACATCGGCCGGGTCGCGCCCCTCGGAGATTGCTGCAGCCCGCAGCGTTGGTAGCGTGACCTCGTCAACGTACTTCGGTGTGGTGAAAGCGTGCGGCAGCAGGCCATCGGCTACTCGGCCAGCCACTTTGGTCATCTCAGGGCCAACTGCGGCGAGGTAGAGCTTTGGGAACGGTACATCGTTTGGCCCCATGTTGAACGCGGGTGGGCAGAGCGTGAACTGGTAGAACTCGCCCTCGTATGGCACAAGTTCACCCGACTGGAATGTTGCCCAGACGGCGCGCATGCTGCGGATGAAGTCCTCCATCCGTCGCGCTGGCGACCGCCACTCGCCGGTGCTGAATCGGCGCTCGTTGTGGCCTTTGACCTGCGAACCGAGGCCGATCGAGACTCGACCACCCGTCATCCGCTGAAGCTCCCACGCCATCTGCGCCAGCACAAACGGACTGCGTGGGAAGGCGATGATTACGTGCGTGCTAACTTCGATCTCGGTGCTGGCGTGGGCGGCAAGCGTCCACCGCATCGTCGCCTCGTTCTTCACTTCGGAGGTGCCCGCTATATCGAACCCTAGCCGCTCCAGTCGACGTATCTGATCCGGCACGTTCTCAAGTGGACCATCACCAAAATGTCCAACGACTTTCATCGACTGCTCCGATTCCCAACTTCGCTGCCAGCGAGCAACACCTTATGTTCCGCCTGCGGTATATTCGACCCGCACGGCATTACCCGCAACCTCAAAAATTGAAATCAGCCTGGAATTAGAACCTAACTTGAAACTCTCAGTCCTTGATCAATCCCCAATAAGCGTCGGCAAAACTGCGCACGAAGCAGTTCAGGCGACGCTGGACCTGGCTGAACTGGCCGACCGATTGGGCTACACCCGCTACTGGCTGGCGGAGCACCACAGCTCCGGCACGCTTGCAGATGCCAGCCCGGAAATCCTGCTCGCGGCCATGAGCATACGGACGAACAATATCCGAATTGGTTCTGGCGGTGTGATGCTCTCGCATTACAGCCCCCTTAAGGTGGCCGAGCAATTTCGGATGCTTGAGGCGCTGGCTCCCGGTCGCGTCGATATGGGCCTCGGGCGTGCTCCCGGCTCCGATCAGGTGGCATCCTACGCGCTTCAGCCCGGCCCCAACTCTTACCCGACGGAGAAGTACCCGCAGCAGGTGTACGACCTGATGCGATATCTGACCGATACGTTCCCGGACGAGCATCCGTTCAGGAACTTGCGCGCAATGCCGGCGGCGCCGGAGTTTGCCTTCCCATGGTTGCTCAGTTCGTCGATGGGCAGCGTCGGCATCGCCGCCAAGCTGGGGCTTCCGTTATCGTTCGCTCACTTCATATCTCAAGATGGCGGACCGGGATTCGTGAAGTGGTATCGCGATAACTTCGAACCATCAAAGTGGTTCGACAAGCCGCGCGTGAACATTGGCATCTCAGCGATCACAGCCGATACAGCCGAACGCGCACACGATCTCGGAACGTGTCGGCACGTGATGCGGCTGATGCGCAATAAAGGCCAGGAAATGAAGGGCGTGCCGTCAGTCGAAGAGATCAAGGCCATGAGTTTTAGCGGTGCCGATGAAGGCTTCATCGAACAGCAACGCGCGAAGTCAGTCGAAGGCGACCCGGAGACGGTCAAAGGCCTGATCGAGGACCTCGCAGAGCAGTACGAGACGGACGATGTAATTGTCCTGACGATCACCCACGACTACGCAGAACGCCAGCGCTCATACGAGTTGCTGGCCGAGGAGTTCGGTCTGAACGGCGAAGGCCGCGTCGACAACTCCATACTGAAAGCTGAAGCCGAATGAGCGACCGACCCAACATCCTCTTTATCCAGTCAGACCAGCACAGCGCGTTCGTATCGGGTTGCTATGGCGATGACGTGGTCGAGAC
This sequence comes from Dehalococcoidia bacterium, assembly GCA_963579925.1. Classification (GTDB taxonomy): domain Bacteria; phylum Chloroflexota; class Dehalococcoidia; order Lucifugimonadales; family Lucifugimonadaceae; genus UBA1151. Next base: position 22,076 of record CAUZJA010000017.1, read on the forward strand.
GCCAACGCTTGATGCGCTGGCATCGCGTGGAGTGATATTCGATAACGCGTACTGCGCATCGCCAATCTGCGTCCCATCGCGGATGTCCATGCTGTCTGGGCGCATGCCGCATGAAAACGGAGTCTGGACCAATAGCCACATCCTGGACTCCGGCATTCCCACCTTCGCCCACTCGCTGGGCGCAGCGGGGTACAGGCCGGTGCAGATTGGCCGAATGCACTTCAACGGTACGGATCAGCTGCACGGGTTCGCCGAGAGATACGTCGGCGATCACGGCCCCAATATGATTGGCGGCACCCCTGCCGACCATGGCTCGCTGGAGGGAACCGCAGGCCCCAGCAGGGTCAGCCTGGAGAAGTCAGGCCACGGCCAGAGTGCTTACGAAGTTCACGATGAGTCTGTGACGGCATCGGCGGTCGAATTCCTTGAGAAGCACGCGGCGGCGCTCGATGATGGCGATACCGACGAACCGTTCTGCGTCGCAATTGGCCTCATGCTGCCTCATCAGCCGTTTGTCGCGCGAAAAGACGACTACAATCACTTCAAGGGCCGCGTCCCACCGCCCGATCATCCGGAAGCCCTCACCGAATCGACGCACCCGTACATCGCGTGGTGGCGCAAACATGCGGGCATCGAAGAGGTGACAGACGAGGAGATCGAGCGCTCACGCACCGCCTACTGGGCGCTCACAAGCAGTCTCGACCGAATGCTGGGGCAGATCATCGGCGTTCTGGAGCGCCACAACCTGCTCGATAACACGCTAATCGTCTATACAACCGACCACGGCGAGCAGGTGGGCGAACACGGCCTCTGGTGGAAGCAGACGTTCTACGAAGAGGCGGCACGGGTGCCGATGATCGTCTCGTGGCCCGACCAGCTACCGCAGGGCATGCGCAATGAGCGAGTCGTCAGCCAGATCGACCTCAACGCCACGATCCTTGATCTCGTCGACGCGCCCGCGCTGCCCGGCTCAAGCGGTCGCACCATGAACGGCATCATCAACGGCCAAGGCGCCGACACGTGGGACGACACGATATTCGTCGAATACTGCACGGAACCCGGCGACCCCGCGCACTCTGAAGGCGATAAGGCCTGGCAGAACCGCATGGTGCGCCGTGGAGACTGGAAGCTCAGCTACTACCACGGCTTCGACCCGCAACTCTTCAACCTGGCAGATGATCCGCACGAGATGACGGATCTGGCGGCGACGCCGGAGCATGCCGAGAAGCGTGACGAACTGATGCATCTGGTCCTGCGGGAGTGGGATCCGGAACTGGTCAAAGAGCAGATAGAACAGTTAACCGCCGAGGGCGCAGTCCTGAAGTCGTGGGCAAGCGCGGTGAGTCCAGAAGACGAGTACCGCTGGGACCTTGATCCGAAGATGGATCATTTGGACGGAGGCTAGCAGCTGCGCTGTGCACTGAGTACAGCCGGGTGAGGTCATCAGTTGATGACGCGTAGACCGCAGATGCCGTTCACGCGGTAGCGGCGGGTCTAAGCCCCGCTCTTCTCACGCGATGAAGGGCTGCAGCGTCATCACGTGTGCGTCCCCGGAAGCGGGTCATAGACCCGCCGCTACCGAAGATATGTTCGCCTCGTATGAGTGCGAGCGTGTAATTGGCTGCTGGCCAACGTGTCCCGCCACACCGCTATCCGCCATCCCGGAATCGGAGGCTCAGCGGAGATATCCGGGATCCACGCACGCCCACGCCACGTCAGCGCCCCGCTTCACCTCCCGCATCAAAAGCATCAATCACTGGAGTGCACACACATTCCTTCCGACCATTACTGGTAGATAATTGCTAACACTATGACATTCTCTTTCGGAACATTCAGACGAGTCACCGTGCCCGCCGCGGTTATCGGCCTCAGTCTGGCTCTCGCCTGTGGGACGGATGCCGCGAGCACATTCAATGTTGAAGTGGACCTGCCAACGGTCCCAGTTTCACCAGTTGTACCAACTGTTGATCCGGGCGAAGTAGAGATATCAGTTGCCGAATCTTCCTTCTCAGTAACGGTTCAACGTTATGGAGAGGGAGAACTATTCCTCTCTGCCCCACCCGATTATTACGACGCGTATGACTGGGACACAGCACCCGGCGCAGAGCGCCCCGAGTTCCTGGACGGGGTAGTCCAGCATCGGACCCTCTCACCAGATGTTGGGATACGTGGACTCTCAAATACCGCTGTAGCGCTGCGCGGCAAACAAGGCAATTCTCATGGCTTCAGTTCCGGGTTGCTGTGGTCGAGTGACCCTGAGGCGACCCCAGTCGGCTCTGGTGTGTCCTTCCCACTGACCTCAGCAGATGAAGTTTCACTGGACGTAGGGCAGGATTTTGTCCCATACCTGTTCTTTGAAACGCGCTCTGCGTTTGAGGGAATCATGCTTGTGACCGCTATCGTCGACTATGAACAAGTTGAGTTCGAAATGGACGGGGTGAAGGGCCTGCTCCACGAGTTCAAGACGCTGCCTGGGCGGCGACTGGCCATACCCATCGATTTCGGCAGCTTCCCCGCCGGTGCGCATGACATCGCGTTGCTGGTCTTCCCACACCCCTACAGCGGCTACGGATATGAACCCATTGAACCGGCCCTCCGCACGCTAGACGATTATCGTGTCCTGGACTCTCATCCGGATCAGCGACGCGTCAGGCTGGTGGTAGGTGGCGATGAGACGCCAGCGCGAGTCTTGTCAGTGGACAGCGTTGGCATCGCGCCACCGTCGGAAAACGGATCCAACGGGATGACTATTTTTTCGCGCGCAGGAGCGGCCCATTACCTCGGCGAAAACCGTCTCAAAATGGCGAAGGTCAAGCTGGTAGCGAGTACACGTTTAAGACCTGGTCAAGCTACTTTGAGGGGATGAGAGCTTCTGCACAGGCGCTCATGCTCTTCATGGATTACAAACTCGTCCCGTTTAACGGCGATACGGTGCATGTCGCCGATGTGGCCGCCGGGGATATGATCGCTCTCGACACCACCGTCACGCTTCCTGATGAGCCGGGAGATCACCAGGTGATAGCG
>CAUZJA010000018.1:0-23023 GCA_963579925.1 Dehalococcoidia bacterium
TGCGTTGATGGCGCTGGAAGAAGGCAAGTTTAAGGCGACGGTGATGAGCGCAGTGAAGGCCGCATATGACAGAGGCGAAGAGTTGGGCGGGGGTAAGTAGTCATCGATTTTCTATCTAAATTCATTGTGATTGTGCTGCAGGTCATGTTGTGGGCGATCGTCGCCCGCTCACTGCTCTCGTGGTTCCCGGATACTCGAAACAATCAGTTCATAAAGATGCTTCACCAGTTGACCGATCCCATCTTGGTGCCGCTGTCCCGGATAATCCCTCGCGCTGGCCTGTTTGACTTCTCCCCGATGGTGGCAATCTTGATATTGCTGGGTCTGTCGGAGATCTTTAAGTAGGCTTGACGAGTCGGGCCAAAGTAACTTCAAGTTCACTTGAAGTTACTCCGTCCAGTGCTATGACTTTGTCCCTGTTCGTTTGCCCTCGGATGATCGACATTCGTGACTTCGGAATGCCCAGTGCTTTCGCCAGTAACTTCAGCACCGCTGCGTTCGCTTTCCCGTCTTCTGGCGGCACCGTGACTCTGACGCGTAGCTGACCGGGAGACGTTAGCTCCACGGAGTTTCGTTTCGCTCTCGGCGTGACTCTAATCTCCAGCGTCACGGCGTCCGCGTTTCCTGCCATCAGCTCGGCGATTGCGAGGTCACTTCGCCGGAGTCCAGTGTGACGATCTCACCGTCATCAGTGCGCACAATCAGGCCACCATCAGGCGCAACATCCGTGGCAACTCCGCTCACCTTTTCGTTTGTAGGATGAACGTTGAATTCGATGTGGGTTCCCAGAGTGTCCAGCATCGCTTTCCACCGGGTGTGCACCGAGCCACCACGGCAAACCAGCGTGTAGGCACTGTCCAGATTCTGCATCAACTCATTCAGCGCCACTTCTCGATCAACGCGCTGCCCTGTGATTTCGCGCACGCTGGTTGCAATATCGGCAATCTCTGGAAAGACGCTGGGATCCAGATTGAGGTTCAGCCCAATGCCCAGCACAACGCGGAACTGACCATTCTGGATCTGTGACTCAATCAGAATTCCGGAGATCTTCTTGCCCTCAATGCGAATGTCATTGGGCCACTTCACCTGAGCGGTCTGCCCGGTGAGTTTGGTCACGGTGTCCGCTGTCGCTACGGCGGCGATCATGGCAAGTTTGGCGGCAACATCTGCTGTTGGGCGCAGGCCAATTGACACCAACACATCGTCCCGGGGATTCGAATTCCAAGTGCGGGCGAAGCGCCCCCGTCCCGCGCTCTGACTGTCCGCGACTACAACCACCTCACCAGATTCGGCGCTGGCAAGCCTCACCGCCGCAAGGTCGCTGGTTGAACTCAGCAACTCATGAAACTCAATCGGTGTTCCCGCCAGCTCCGTGTCACCAGCCGGAATGGTTTCTGCGCGATAAGGCATCGACGTCGAATCGGTCATATCGGACAGTTTAAGACTCCATATCGTGATCGTGTGCGTTACTTGACCGCGTGGTGAGGGTCACCACCCACTCGATTGTGGTGAGTTTAGCGTTCTCGCTCTCCTTCAGGGGTTATTAGGATTCAGTAAGTGCAGTCAGGCTTACCTGCTGCGCGACGATATCTAGATCCTGGGATATGAGACAGGGCGGCAAGTGATGGTAAGTCGAAATAATTCTGTACCAGGCCGAGCGGGCTTCAACGGTGACTCCGTGCAATCTCTCTGGCGGGAGGCGATGGTAGTGCGCGACCTGGCTCGTGAGGGAGTCCCAGACACACGAGCAAGACGCTCAGACGCCAACGCCAACGCCGACGCCGTTCGCCGAGTGGCAGAGCAGGAAGCGCTCAAGGTAACTGAAGAGTACTGTGCCGATCTGCGTGCACAGGCTGAGCAGGATCTGGGCACAGCGCAAGAATCGCTTGCCAGCGTTGAACGACTCAAGGGCGATATCGAAGCTGAATATTATCGAGCCCGCCGTGTACGGGATAAAGCTGATTCGTATTCCGCTAATGTGGTGATCGAAGCCAACGTCAGGGCTTCCGAACTTCAATCCGAGACGGAGTTGGAATCTTCTCGAATAATTTCAGAGGCTCAGACGTCAACACTTGATTTGACAGCCGAATCTCAGAATCGCGTAGACGAGATCATTGTTCAGGCATACGCCGACGCTGAGAAGATTCGCGACGAAATACAGGCAGAGACCGCCGGCGAGATTAAATCACTGATAGCTGACGTCGAAGTTGCACGCTCAAAAATTGAAGAAGAGCTGGAAGCCCAGCGACTTCTCACAGAGGCAGCGCGAATCCGAGCCACGCCGCCCGGTATCGTAGCGAAGGCCGCAACGGCCGAGTTCGAAGAGCCAGTGGCTCTAGAGATCGTCGCTCCCGCAAAGGCTGAAAAGAAGAAGCCTACCCGCCGGAAGGCCACCGCCGGAAGAGCCAAAAAGGCCGCGTAAGTAGATTCCCCGGATATCAATATGGATATCAGAGAGGCCGCAGCTTAATCTGCGGCCTCTCTTTTTTATGCTGGTCTTGTGACTCGTTTTGTGTCTGGGCGCTCACGCCGTTACCATTCCACCCGGCCAGATGGACAAATACAGAGGTGGATGTGTGACGAAACAGTTGACCGTTGAAGCGAGCATCGAACTTGAAAGTGTTGGTGATGTGCAGATTTCGCCAACTGATGGCTCGGTGGCGTATGTAGCTGGCAATGCCTTCACCAAAGGCGAGGGATCAAAGACCCCGGCCACCAACATCCGCCTGCTCCGACCCGGATCAGACACACCGATCAACCTCACGAACCGCGCAGGATCAAGTTCTGGTCCTCGATGGTCACCAGACGGATCACATCTGGCATTCGTCTCAGACCGCGTCAAAGCTGGACAGCGACAGATCTATGTACTGTCTGTTAGCGGCGGTGAGGCACGGCGGATCACTGACGTAACAGGCTCCATCCCCAGCCCTCGCAGCCTTGATCCCATGAAGTGGATGCCAGACGGCACCGCATTCACGTTCCAAATGATCGATCCGGTGGCCGAAGATAACAAGGAAGCAAAAGAAGCCGGCCGTGACGCTGTCGAGTACGAGGCAGTGCCTCTGTTCACCCGAATCTGGCGCGTTGGTTTGGACGGTGGAGTGCCGGAGCGGATTTCTCCAGATGGCATACAGATTTGGGAATACGCGATCTCGCCGGACGGTAAACGCATCGCTGCGGTGATTTCAGATGTGCCGTACGAGTGGGATTGGTACAAGTGCAAGCTCGCTGTGTTCGATATCGACGGCGGAGAGCTCACCATTCTTGCTGACACAGCACGCCAGCTAGCAAAACCTTCCTGGACTCCAGATGGCGAAGCGGTCACCTATATAACCAGCCACTGGTCTGACCGCGGCAGCGACGCCGGTGAAGTGATGATGGTTCCCGCATCCGGCGGAGATTCCGTTTCACTGACACCAGACGCGTCAGCCAGTTATGACCGGGTGCAGTGGATGGGCGACGTGCCTATCGCCACCGCCAACATAGGCGGCGGCTCCGGAATCGCAGTTCTCGATCTAGACGGCCGTCAGCCTGAATGGGCGTGGGAGTCTGAAGCGTGGCTCAAAGGTCTCTCCGTGAACGCGAACGGACAAATCTCAGCCGCCATCACCGACTATGAGTCCCTCACCAGCATCTACACAGGCGCGATTGAAGACGGCACCGCTGTCCTATCCGCTGCGGTAACGCCTCCGCTTGATTTCGACCCGGGCACTATGCGCCCAATCTCATTCCCAACGCATGATGGCCAGACCGTCGGCGGCTACCTGGTTCTCCCTCCTGGAGACTCAGGGGACAAGCCGCTCCCAACAGTCATGCTGATCCATGGCGGGCCGGTGTCCGCGGTTAGAGGCGGTCTCCACGATGGCCGTCAGTGGCCGTTCCTACTTGCCGCTGCGGGTCTGGCTGTGTACCTGCCGAACTATCGTGGCTCTACGGGCCGGGGCCTTGAGTGGGCCGAGGCCAGCGTTGGCGATATGGGTGGCGCAGACTTCGGCGACATGATGGCGGGACTGGACTACCTGATCGACGAAGGGATTTCGGATCCCGATCGACTAGGCATCACCGGCTGGAGCTACGGTGGGTTCATCAGCGCATGGGCCGTCACTCAGACCAAGCGCTTCGCAGCGGCAGTCATGGGTGCTGGTATTTCAGACTGGAGATCGTTCCACGGCACTTCATACCTCCACACATGGGATGTGATGCACTACGACGGTGCGAACGCGTACGACGCAGACTCTGAGCACTCGAAATTCTCGTCTCTCAACTTCATCGAGAACGTAGAGACACCAACGCTGATCCTGCACGGAGAAAAGGACGAGGACGTCCCGGTGGAGCAGGCCTACCAGTGGTATCGGGCACTTCAGGATCACGACGTAATCTCTGAACTCGTCGTATACCCCAGAGAGCCACATGGAGTTTCAGAGTATGAACATCAGGTCGACATCAGTACCCGCATGGTCGGTTGGTTTGAGCGTTGGTTGAAACCTTAAGTTTGATCAATCTGCATCGCAGGCTGTTTCCCGTTCTCATTGGCGCGCTCATAGTCGTAGCGTTGATGGGGTGCAGTGGAGATGCTGAGCCTGAACTTACCGATGAGGTGCAGCTTGGCCCAACCGCTGAGACAGTCCGGTCCGGCTCAACTGGCAGCGTTGAAGAGTCTCCCCTCAACACGACGGTTGTGCCCGCCTCTGCCAGATTTGTGGAATTGCTCTCCCAGATTCCGAGTACCGTCGAAAACCGCGAAGAAATCTGGCTGAATGACTTTCTCCCAATCTGGTCGGCATGGGACAGCCTCGGTGCAACGAGACCGACCGACGAGTCTGGAAACAAAGCCATGGACAGGTTCTATTCTGATCTTGCTTTCAGCCAATCCAGCTCGGGAGTGAACCTGTTCGCGCGGCCCAGGCTATCCTCGCCCCGAATATCCGGATTCGATATCGCAGGTGCGATAACCAACTCATATGAATCGCTGGGGTTCGATCAGCGGAACATCGACGGCAGTGCGATGGCGGGGCCAAACCAGCGACCTCTTGAGCTGATCGTCGGCGATCTGGATACATCAGCCATAACCACTGCACTTCTGGATTGCACAAGGTGCCGTGACCACCTCGCGGTTGAGTACGAGGGCGAGACCTACTACTCGTGGGGGCCGGAGTTGATCGGCGATCTGGATGACCGGTTCGCCCAGCCCATGTTCGATCACTCTGGCCGTGGTAGCCGAATGTTCTTCCACGAAGGAATCGTCATGCGTTCACTGATGGATGACCAGATCACCAGCGTCGTGGATGTGGCAGTCGGCAGCACTCCTTCGGTATTTGATGTTGAGGAGTTCCAACTGGCCACCGACGCGCACGGCATCGCGGGCAGCTACTCAGCATGGTTCTCTGATCAGCCCTTCGATATGTCTGGAGCGACTAGAGCAGCCTCCAATCTAAACAATGGACTTCCCCCCACTCGAGCGCTGGAGACACTCCGCCAGCAGCCGCTGCTAGATAAGTTCGATCTGGTATCGGTTGGTTGGGGAGTGGACACTGGCACCGCATACGCCACCATCGTGATCATCAACCCCAATGAAGCGACCGCGCTTCGCAACGCCGAGTTGCTTGTAGCCCGCATCAAGTCAGGAGACCGAGTTGGTCGTGAGGGCAGTTGGGCTGAGTTGGTAGACAGAGTGGAGATCGGAACGTCTGGCCGTGCGGTGATCGCGAGGCTGATTCCGCATCCGGATCAAGTATTGCTGACTATTTCGCATCTTGAGATCGCGTACACCCTGCCCGTATTCGAGTAGATCGTGCGGGCGTCAATCTGCGGATCTGGGCAACCGAGGGTGGTTGCCCCTGCTGTGGAACGCCGTCGGGTAGACTCTCGGCCAACCGAAACAACGCCCACTATCCCAGGCACAGGTCAATGCAACGCCAGCCCAAATCACCTCTCTACTTCGAAACCGGACCAAACAACGCTCCTACGATGACCGTCAATCCAGGCGAGACGTTTGAGATTGAAACGCAGATGAACCGTGGTCCAGACCCGGACACAGTGTCCGACGACCTCAGGGCCGAGTACGAGGAACTGCGCAACCCGTCCACCCGCGGCGGTAACCCATCGTCAGGAGCAATCTGGATTGAGGGCGCAAAAGCCGGACAGATGCTTGCCGTGCATGTGGAGTCAGTCAAGCCGCACGGCATCGGCTACACGCAGTACCGCGGCAGCACCAGCGCCATGCCGGGCTGGCTTGGCGACTCTGGCGTAGGCCCGGCCAGCAAAGTCGTTCGCCTGAAAGACAGCCAGGTGATCTGGAACGACAAGATTTCACTCCCTATGGCGCCAATGCTCGGCTGCGTAGGTGTTGCTCCGTTCCGTGAGACACACCACAACGGCTGGGCCGGCGAGTGGGGTGGCAACTTCGATATTCAGGAAGTGACTGACGGCGCAACAGTGCTGATCCCGATTCAAGTAGATGGAGCGTTGCTGCACGTTGGCGATATGCACGCTCGCCAGGGTGACGGCGAGATTAGCGGTGGCGGCGGAATCGAAACCGGTGGCGTCGCAACGCTCACAGTGGAACTGCGCGATCTGCCCGAACGAATGACGTGGCCGCGCATTGAGAATGCCGATTACATCATGACAACCGCGCAGGCCCGGCCGGCGGAAGATGCGTTCCGAATTGCCCTCTCAGAAATAATCCTCTGGCTGGAAGATGGATACGGCATGGACCGCAAAGAGGCGTACATGCTTTTGGCTCAGGTTTTGGAGGCCAGAATCACTCAATTTGTGAATCCAACGTTCAGCTACATCGCCAAAGTGCAAAAGAAGTACCTAGAATGGACCCAGTCTTGACCCCGTCGTGAGGCATGATGAATCCTGCCTCATATTAAATATCAGCCCTATTCCGTGAGGCGCCGAAGTGACGTTCCAACGTAGCCAGGAACTTTTTGATCGAGCGAATACCATCGTCGCTGGCGGTGTCAGCAGCCAGATCCGACGGGCCGAACGACCCGTTCCCCTGTTCTTCAAGCGTGGGAAAGGTTCCCGAATGTGGGACGTCGACGGCAACGAATACGTGGATTTCGTGCAAGGCATGGGACCCAACATATTTGGGCACGCTCCAGACTTCATTGTGGACGCCGTCCGAGAGGATATTGACAACGGCTTCTGCCTGGCCGGTCAGACCGAGCATGAGCTTGAAGTCACCGACCTGATTCGCGCAGCCGTACCGCTAAAGGGACTGATGCGCTACGCATCATCGGGAACAGAGATCGACCAGCTCGCATTGCGCGTTGCCAAGGCGTTCACCGGCCGCTCAAAGTGGGTGAAGTTTGAGGGTCACTATCACGGTTGGACGGACACGGTTCTCTTCTCAGTACACCCCTCACTGGACGACGCAGGGCCTGTTAGTGCGCCAAACGCAGTCGGCGAATCACTGGGAATGGCACCCGGCGCTGCGGATGACATCATCATTGCTCAATGGAACGATCTGGAAGCCCTAGAAGCCGTATTCAAGGCGAATCCAGACGAAATTGCCTGCGTCATGATGGAGCCCATCATGGGCAATACGAACTGCATTGTTGCCGACGATGGCTACCTACAGGGCGCACTTGATCTCTGTGAGAAGTACGGCGCACTGCTCATATTTGACGAGGTGATTACTGGCTTCCGCGTCGCACACGGTGGCGCACAGGAGTTCAGCGGTGTTGTACCGCACATTGCCACTTACGGCAAGTCAGTGGCAGGCGGATTCCCACTCTCGGTTCTGGTAGGCCTTCCGGAGATCATGGAGAAAGTTGGTAGCGGCGAGATTCAGCACGGCGGCAGCTTCAACTCCAATGTGATGGTCATGTCCGCAGCAAAGGCTGGCCTTAGCCATATCGCGGAGAATCCCGAAGGCTTCTACAACGACCTCAATGGACGCGGAACGAGACTCATGCAGGGGCTTAGCACCGCCGCCGAAGAAGCTGGCATCCCCATGCTCGTGCAGGGCGTCGGAGCCACGTTCTGGACCACGTTCACCGAGCGAGACTCCATAAGCAACTATCGTGAACATGTCTCATCGGTTGATGAAGAAAAGTACGCCGTCTTCGCGGAACACATGCTCCGAAACGGAATCCGTCTCGCTACCAACGGTAGATGGCACATGGCTTCCGCACATAGCGATGAAGACATCGGCCAGACACTCGAGGCCGCTCGATCGTCCCTGAAAGCGATGGCTGGGTAGTGCAGTCGAGGGTAAAGAAAGAGACGAAGGTGATGCGCTGGGCATCGGCAGTGTCCGACGCTCCTTCCTTCACCAAAGCGGTAAATAACGCTGCTGAGCAGGTGATGGACCAGCTCGATGATCGGGTCCCTGATCTCGTGCTCGTGTTTGTTTCATTCCACCATGCGCCCTCGTTCTACTCGGTCAACGAACTTCTCCGTTCGCATTTTGGCAGCGCACAGATCATCGGCTGTTCCGGCGCTGGTGTGATTGGCGGCGCCATAGAAATCGAACGCAGGCCAGGCATATCGATCACAGCGGCATGTTTGCCAGACGTAGAAATCACACCGTTCCACGTACAACAGGATGATTTGCCTACTCAAGACTCCGGTCCCGACGCGTGGGAGGATTTGACGGGCGTGAGCGTAGAAGCTGACCCCGCATTCCTGATTTTTACCGACCCGTTCACGTTGGAGACCGACCGGCTGATCTCCGGACTAGATTTCGCGTACCCCCACGGTCCCAAGATTGGCGGACTGGCCAGCGGCGGTGCGGAAGAAACACCGCACGCCCTGTTTGAGGCCGGCAAGACGCGCAGTGAAGGTGCAGTGGGCGTGGCCCTCACCGGCAACATTCAGATCGATACGGTCATGGCCCAGGGATGTCGTCCTATCGGCGAGCCAATGGTTGTGACGAAGTCAGAGAAAAACATCATCCAGCAACTCGGCACATCAACGCCGCTGGAAATTCTGCGTGATCTCTTCTCACAGGGAGTGGAAAAAGATCGCTGGCTCATGCGGCGAGCGCTTCAGGTCGGCGTGGTCATGGACCGTTTCGCCACCGAGTTTGGCGCGGGCGATTTCCTGATCCGCAACGTGATGGGCATGGACGAAGACACCGGAGCGCTAATCGTTGGCGACGTTGTGCAAGAAGGCCAGATAGTCCAGTTCCATCTGAGAGACGCAGACGCGGCCCGAGAAGACCTCGTGAGCGTTTTAGATCGATACGATCAGAACAATCCCGAAAAGCACCCGGAAGCCGCCCTGATGTTCTCGTGCGTCAGCCGAGGCCAGCATCTGTTCAGACGCCCCAATCACGACTCAGAAATCTTCAGCGAAATGATCGCTCCCATCCCCCTCAGCGGCTTCTTCTGCAACGGAGAGATAGGCCCGGTGGGCGGAACCACATTCCTCCACGGCTACACCAGCAGCTTCGGCCTGGTCCACACCCGGTGGCCGCTGGACACGTAGGCGCAACCCGACGCCCCGCCTGCATGGAAATTCGGCATCCTGATCCAACGCTCCCGAACGCAGTAGGGGCAATCCCCTGTGAATGCCTGCTTCCGCGTTCCCCGCTCGACATCGCCCATCAGACCGGCTATAAAGGTCTAACTCAACTCACACACTTTTTATAATCACTTTTTAGGAGCGTCACATTGGGACGTTTTGACGGAAAAACTGCGATTGTTACCGGAGGTGCTCTTGGCATTGGCGGCGGTGTAGCGAGGCGGCTGGCGGCCGATGGCGCGAACGTGCTGATCGCCGATATCGCCGATGATGCTGCTGTGAACAACGTCACTCGCATCAAGGATGCCGGGGGCAATGCGATCAGCATTCACGCCAACATGGCTTCCCGTGATGACATCGAGGGCATGGTGCAGACCGCTGTCAGCGAATTCGGTCGGCTTGACATAATGGTGCAGAACGCTTGGGGTGCTCCCACCACGCAGATCACTGGCAGCGCCGTCGACGTGCCCGAAGAGGGCTGGGACGAGGGCATGGCCATCATGACCAAGGCGCTGTTCCTGGGTGCGAAGTACGCCGTTCCAGAGATGGAGAAAACTGGCAGCGGCAGCATAGTGAACATCTCATCCGTTCATGGACTGCTGATGTCGACAAATCATCTCGTATACGAAGCAGCGAAGTCCGCCGTTATCGGAATGACCCGCCAGATGGCGATCGACTTCGGTCCGATAGGGATTCGAGTGAATGCCATCTGCCCTGGCCACATCGTCACGGAGAAGTCGACTGAGGGTCGCTGGAACAAGATGCCGGAGACGCTCGATTTCTTTGCGGATCAGTACCCCGTTCGGCGTGTCGGAAGCCCTGCTGATATTGCCGGTGCGATCTCCTTCCTGTGCAGTGAGGACGCCAGCTTCATCACCGGCCATCCGCTGGTGGTTGATGGTGGGCTGACGATTCAGCTGCAGGAAGACTTCGGCGTCCAGCAGGCGAAATACGCGCGGGCCAACGAATTCCAGATGCCGTACTAGACACGGACCACAAAAGTCACAAAGGCAGACTCAATGAGCAGATTTGAAGGACAGGTTGCAATCGTCACGGGTGGTGCGTTGGGAATCGGCGGTGCCACCGCACGCAAGTTCGCATCCGAAGGTGCGCGGGTTCTGATCGCCGATATCGACATGGACGCTGCGGTGGCCAATGCCGATGGCATCACCGCGGCTGGTGGCATTGCGCAGGCGATCAGGTGCGATGTCTCATCTCACGATGATATCCGGTCGATGGTCACCGCCGCCGTCGAGGAGTGGGGTCGGCTAGATGTGCTGGTGCAGAACGCATACGGCGTCGCATCAAATCACGATCAATCACTCGGCAGCGCCGTCACGGTGAGCGAAGAGGCATGGGACAACGGCATGGCTGTGCTGACCAAGGCGCTGTATCTGGGGGCCAAGTATGCCGTGCCGGAGATGAGGAAGAACGGCGGCGGAAACATCGTAAACCTTGCGTCGGTGCATGGGTTCCTGATGGCTCCCAAGAGGCTCATCTACGAAGCTGGCAAAGCGGCAGTGATTGGCATGACCAAGCAGATGGCGATCGACTTCGGGCCTGAAGGCATCCGAGTGAACGCTATCTGTCCCGGCCACATCCTCACCGAAGGACTGGCAAAGATGTGGGAAGGCAATGAAGAGGGTCTCAAATTCTTCGAGGATCAGTACCCTGTGCGGCGAGTCGGCAAGCCCGAAGACATCGCAAATGCCATCGCATTCCTCTGCTCAGAGGATGCAAGCTTCATCACCGGACACTCGCTATTCGTTGACGGCGGGCTGACGACTCAGTTGCAAGAAGATCTTGGTGTGCAACAGGCGAAGTACGCCCGTGCAAACGACTTCCAGATGCCCTAGCCAGAACTAGCTCGAGCTCCTCGCCCTCAGGTCAGTTGAAGAGCCATCAAACCTGAACTCTTCCTCTGACATGACATCGAACAGCAACTCATACCCGGGCGGTAGCTTCAGTTCATCCAGTGATCTGAAGCTACCGTCGCTCAGGCGTCCCGCCACTAGAAAATCGCAACTGGCCTCTCGAATTACATCGAGCGCTGCTTCAACTGTACCGCTGTAGTACTTCGCATCCACCACCCGCACCGCCGTATCGAATCCGATGACGAACGTTGTCCCCGGCACCAATCGTGCCTTCTCCTCAAACGTGGGCGCACGCGTAATCAGTATCGGCGTCTCCCTTCGCATCTGTGCGATGCGGGCGTCGAGATGCGCCGCACTCAACTGAGGCTTGTCTACGTTGGTAACCGATAGCTCGAACGCAGCGCGCTTGCCTGTCGACCGACCTGCCACTTCCGACATCTCACGATGTCCCTCGTGGCTGGGATTGAACGATCCTGCGACTACCGCGATCGATTCGGAGATTGATGTCGTGATTTCTCCGTCACCGTCAATCAGTACGAATGGCACATCACCGCTGCTCACATTGGTCAACGGATTCTCCGCAACCTGATGAAACTCCTCATACCGCTCACTCGCGCTGAGCTCAAGTGGCAGCATGTCTGGGATCCCAGCGGTGCTTGTTATCGCGTTCAGCAGCGCACGGCTAACGATCTCCTCTTCGCCGGAACGATCTCGCACGCCTTTCTCCAACCAGATGGCGCTAGCTGACGTGCCAAATGACGAGCGCACCGCAATGTGAGCGCGATGCTCACCTCGCTTCAAACGGTTTGTGGCGATTGTTGCAGTGCAAGCCACGCCGATGATTTCACGATCACCACTCGACTCTGGGTGAGCGAGAGCATCTAGTCGAAGCGCCTTCCAGTACGCCTCTTCCGCCATCGCTACCGCCGTTGACTCAGAGACATTCTGTTCCGGTGCCTGGCCCACATAATCATTCAGCGCGTTCTGGGCGTATGGAATCTGAGCATCCAGAACTGTCGCCGATGATCCGCCCTCCGAGAAAAGCCAGCTGAGAAATCTGCTGCCAGCACCGGTCACCACAAACGAACCCAGCACTGGCGAGGCGTGCAGGGCAAGGACCATTGAGGCGGTCGCTCGGTCAGGTTGCGCTGGCATGATAAAACTGGTGCTCCTTCTGCTGCGGACTTGAATTATCCGCTATCGGATGGAGAATCTGTACAAACGCGGTGAACCCCAAATCGTGATCCGGGTCGCCGTTCGTAGTTAAGATACTGCCTCATGTTGAAACAAACAGCTTACTTAAACGCTCTAGATCGCACCGCCCAATGCCCCAGCAGCAGGTCAGGCGCTTATGAGACGCGCGCCGCTGAAGAAGCGGATGCCGCCATCTTGTCGGTTATCGAGCGCGATGCGTTTCCCTCTCAGTGGCCGCCAACCCGATTCATCAAAGAGATCAGTCGGCGACGCGCCTTATATATCGTTGCTTCCCGTGGTTATCGCGAATCAGAGCTTCCCCCGGGTCAAAGCATTCAACATGGCGGACCTGAAGTCGGAATCTGGGATCGGATCTCATCAGGCTTGCGCCAGTTGCTACTGATCGACGAGCGCAAGGGCACGTCATATCCAAAGGACTACATCGGCGGGTTCGTTGGCGTGTGGTTTATCGCTGATGAGGCGCACATCGTGTCGATTGGCGTTCGAGAGTCGGTCAAGCGCGCCGGAATTGGCGAACTTCTCATGCTTTCCGCATTCCAACAGGCACGGGAACATGGCTGCAAAGAGCTAACGCTGGAAGTCAGAGCCTCAAACGATGCAGCCCAGTCTCTCTACCGAAAATACGGTTTTCAGAACGTTGGCCTTCGTAAGAAGTACTACATCGACAACGCCGAAGACGCTATCATCATGACTACGCCTCCAATCAGCAGCGTCGAATATGCCGTAACGCTAGATTCACTCGCTCGCAATCACGCCGAGCGATGGGGGCACCTGCCAGCGTCAATCGCCTGAGTCCATTCAGAAGCCTGAGTGGCCTCAATAAGATGACCAATTGCCAGGATCACCGGCTTCAATAGCGCAGTGGTGAGAGTACTTTTCCGCGCCCGATCAACATCGGATGCGGACGGAGATAGCCACACATTGCGCATATTCTCGCTGACACTACTGTCACCAATTTTTCTCTTGATGTTGATCGCCTGTTCCGACGGCGATGGACAGGAACCGCTGGCCGGAACCGATGGCATTCCAATCGCACAGTCATCCCCTGCGTCAGGTGTCGAAGCACCGCTCTCACCCAATGGCCCCCGATACGGCGGAAACCTTCGCATCGCGCAGCCGGGGGATCCCGTAAGTTGTGATATCGCCATGTCACGTGGCGTTGGCTACCAGTCAGTCCATCCGTGCAATCCAATGCTCTCCCAGATCGTGCGCTCATCATCAAATGACCACTCAGCAATCGCGCCTGACCTTGCTGAAACATGGAGCGTGTCAGCCGATGGCCGCACGTGGACGTTCAAGCTGCGACCAGATGCCCGGTGGCACGATGGATCAGCAGTCACCGCAAGCGACCTGAAGTTCAGCATTGATCGCGTAATCGAGCCGCCGGAGGGCCTCTTCGCTGGCCGTGCGGCCCCCATCGCCGGCTATGTCTCATCCACCAATCAAGTTGCGGCCATCTCTGATGACACGCTCACAATCACAACTGACTTCCCAGCGGCATCGTTCATCACGAACCTGGCGAACGTCTACGTTTCGGTATTCCCGAAGGCGATCACTGAACAGTTGGATCCTCCTTCCATGGTTCTCCACGAGAACGTGATTGGCAGCGGGCCGTTCAAGTTCAGTTCAGCGACTCGTGGCTCGTTCTACGAGATGGTGAAGAACGCCGACTACTACGAGCCAGATCTGCCGTATTTGGACTCGATCACGTTCCTCGTAATCCCCTCCCCTGCCGTCCGAGTCGCAGCGATGCAAACGGGCGAGGCTGACATCGTGATGCTGCTCACTGAGCCAGAAGCCGAATCGATCGCGAGTGATAGCGACCGCATTCGGCTGATCCGACAGCCGTCCGCCGGTGGAAACACCGTTCAGATGAATCTCGCAAAAGCGCCGTTCGACGACCCCAGAGTCCGCAGGGCAGTAAACCTGGCATTCAGCCGCAGCGACGCCGTTCTGGCGCTTGGAGGCGGGTTTGACGGCGCCATCATGCCACCCGGCGGCCCATGGGCGCTTGACCCAACCGAGGTATCCCAACTGCCCGGCTATGGCGATGATGTCTCTGAACGCTCAAGAGCACGCGAACTGCTAACCAATGCTGGATATCCGGATGGCTTGAGCGTTCAGATGCATTCGCGGTCTGATCCATTCTCAACATCGCTGGCGGAATTCGCTGTCGCGCAGTTGAGCGAGGTAGGAATCGACGTGGACCTGATCCCGCTTGAGCGAACGGCCTATGCCGAGTTAGTGGCCAACGGAGAGCACACCCTGATCTCCCATAGCCACTCGTTCTCGCTGGACGACCCCGATGCGATTCTTCCCGCCCACTATTCGTGTGGCGGAGCGGAAAACTTCCCCGGGTTGTGCGACGCTGAGATCGATCGCCTGATCGAGATGCAGTCACGCGAAACTGACCCGGACGCCCGGAAAGAGTTGGTGGATGAGATCCAACGCCGTGTCTGGGCCACAGATGCCAAAATCTGGTTCAACTGGAGCGTTCGACGCACACCGGTGTCCGTGAAAGTGAGGAACTTCGACCCCGGCGGGCCAAGCCTCTACCAGGGGCGGAGATTTGAGTCGGTATGGCTTGCGGAGTAGCGATGTGTTCTTGCCCAATGCCCCGGAGGGCTGAGCAGTGAACAACTACATCGTCAAACGACTGGCACTCTCCGCGCTAACGTTGTGGCTGGTGACCGTTGCCGTGTTCGTGCTGGTCCGTATCCTCCCTGGCGATGCGGTCGTAGCCGCGAGTGCTCAGGCACCCGGAGAAGGATCACTGACTCGCGCTGAAATCGACGCCGGGCGAGCGGCACTCGGGCTCGATCGTTCCCTTGTGGTGCAGTACGGCGAGTGGTTTGGCGAACTCATCAGGTTGGATGCGGGCGAGTCGTTCGTTACCGGTACTTCGGTGTGGTCAGAGATGAGGCCACGCCTTAGCGTCACGGTGGAACTGGCTCTCGTGGCGCTGATAATCACCGCAGTGAGCGGCACATCGCTTGGAGTACTCTCGGCATCGGCGGAAGGCAGCAGGTTCGATGTTGTGGTGCGATCGTTCTCGCTGCTCGCTGCATCGGTGCCGCAGTTCTGGATCGCGCTGTTCCTCGTAGTCATCATGGCGTCGTGGTGGGGATACTTCATTCCCGTTGAGTACAGCCATATCTGGGACGATCCCGGGCGCAATGCACAGCAGATATTGATTCCAGCGGTGATCCTTGCGCTGCGACCAATGGCACTCCTGATTCGTGTCATGCGGGCGTCATCCATAGAGATACTGAGCACCGACTACATACGCGCGGCCAGAGCGCGTGGCTTGCTCAACCGTGACGTTCTGTTTCGGCACACACTCAGGAATGCGCTGATCCCATCTCTCACAGTCCTGGCGGCTCAGTCGGTGTTCTTGCTGGGTGGTGCAGTTATTATCGAGTCTGTCTTCAATCTCCCGGGCGTGGGCCGTGCGCTCGTCCAGGCAATCTCATTCCGAGACTACCCAATCATCCAGTTCCTGACGCTGCTGATTGCACTGGGGGCCATATTCATCAACCTCGGCGTCGACATCCTTTACTGGGCGATTGATCCTCGTATTTCACCCACCACATCTGGCCGAGGTTCCTGAGGTGACAGCAGAGTCCATCAGGAGGCTGTCACGCCGACGAATTGGTGTTGTCGGACTGGCACTGATTGTGGCAATGGTCGTTATTGCGACGTTGGCGCCTTTTGGACTGAATGAACCGCTGGATCAGGATCTGCAAAGTCGCTTTGTTAAAGCAAGCTTCGATCATCCATTCGGCACCGACCAGTTTGGGCGGGATCAACTCTCTCGGGTGGTTCATGCGTCAAGGCAATCGCTCATCGTCGCAGGACTTGTGGCGGTTATATCCGGGTTGGGAGGCGGTGTAATCGGAGTTGTCTCCGGATACCTCGGCGGCAAGTTCGATCTGCTCGTTCAGCGAGTGGTCGACGCGATCTTCGCACTGCCGTTGATCGTGCTGGCATTGGTGGCTGTCACCGCGTACCCCAACTCACGGCTGGCGATTGTGGTTGTGCTGTCCGTTGGATTCGCTCCAATCATTGTGCGAGTCACGCGGGCAAGCGTTCTGTCAGTGAGAGTAGCGCCGTTCGTCGAGGCGTCGCGCGCGATGGGCACCAGCGAATTCCAGGTCATCGTGCGGCACGTAATTCCCAATGTGATGGGTCCGTGGCTCATTGTGGCCGGGACACAGGTGGGGGTTTCAATCCTGGCTGAGTCATCGTTGAGTTTCCTGGGATTCGGAGCGCCAATCAGCGACCCGAGTTTGGGTTCCTTGCTCGGTGGAGAGGCTCAGACCTTCCTGCACAGGGCACCATGGCTCATCATCTGGCCGGGATTGGTCATCACCCTATTGGTGCTGTCGATCAATCTGTTGTTCGAGGGGTTCGCGTCTCAACCCCGTCCGCGTCGTCGCTAGTTCCAGATCCCAAACGGAACCGTGATGATCCCCAGCATCACGATTGGCGATACGATGAATCCCCAGAATGCCCAACTTTGTTGGATCCGCTTGAAGTCACGGATGCTTCCCCACTTCTTTGACTTCCATGCCAGTTCATTGGCCTGGAAACCAACAAAGATGGAGACAACGACGTAGATGGGTAGCCCTATTTGCCAGGGCACTGGCAATATCCAGAGGGCGAACAGCGGCGTTGTAACCCACGCCTTATTGTCCACGCCCCAGATAGGCGCAAGGATCAGCGCTCCCCAGTTGAATCCCTGGAGTTCCGGAGGCAACTCTGCTTACGGATGGCCTGAGTTGTTCGGCTCATCATCGGACTGCTCATCGCTCCAGAAATCTGGTTCGTCCGTCTGTTTATCTTCCGAATCAGGCTTTAGCGCTCGGTACGGTACTCCGGGGCCTCTGGTATCGACATCTCGCAGGGACGGCGGGTTAGAGCGCGAAGACCCGAACTTTTGCGGTTTCGGTGGGGACAGTGGTTTCTGGGCCGTTATATCTGGCGGTAGATCATCAACCGTGGTTTTGTCTGGGAGGTCCACGGCAGGATCAGGATAAGCGGCATCACTGATTGAACGATCGGCTCTCATCGTGGGTGGGACTAACGGATGGTCATCCAGCAGTACCCCACAACCGACACAGTGGCGCGCATGAAGCTGGTTGCTGGCATCGCACTCCGGGCACTGTCCCAGATCGGTGGGGTGATACCGGATATCGTCCGGTGCCTCCACCTTTTCACCGCAGTGATCGCAGTAGCCGTAATCCGCCTCGTCTTCAGTTCCACAATACGCGCAGAACAGATGTGACTTTGCCTCTTCGGAACCGGGGAGTCCTGAATTTGTCATCTGACCTGCCTATCGAGATAGGACTACTCTATATTTTATGGGACCGAATTGGTCATGCGACCCAATTGGTCGTGCGACTTAATCGGTAATACGAGCCAGATGAAGGCCAGTATGCCCGACTCGTCCGTCCGCTAACTCCGTGGAATCACAGGCAAAACAACGTGCGACGGGCGATCAGCATGGTGGTAGATCGTGTTGTCCGCCACCTGCCTCCGCCTCTCCTGACCAATCGGCTCACCCGTGTTGGGATTCACGTCAAACCTGGGGAAGTTGGAACTGGAGATATCCAGTCTGATCCGGTGCCCTGCGGCGAATACGTTGCTGGTTGGGTAGAGCGTGATGGTTATCTCAACCGCATTACCCGCCGACACGAAATCTGCGACGCCTGTGCCATCCCTGTAGCGCAGCCTGATCAGACTATCTGTCAGGTTCAGCGCATACCCCATCGGGTAGTAGTCGTTAGGCGGGTAGACGTCGATCAGCTTCGCCGTAAAGTCGGTATCGACCGCAGAGCTTGAACCCCACAGCTTGACCTCAATGGGGCCCGTGACTTCTGTGTCGTTCTCCAGCGGTGGCGTTTCGAATACCAGCACATCTGGCCGTGAGCCGAGCGGCAGATACGGCTCCTGACATCCGAAGAATCCGGGCTGCTCAACCTGGTTGAAACCACCGGGACTCATAACGTCTCGTACAACGGTTGGTCGAGGAGCGAAGGCGGGATCAGTGATACCCGCAGGGAACGAGTCCAGCGTGGTCAGCGACGATACGTTTCCACCTATTGATGGCACAGGGTTACCGGGGTCGAATCGATACGTGGTTGCGTCGCCATCATGGGTAGGTGCAGTGTCCAGAAGATCGCCGTTGCCGTGCAGGTAGTACGGCGTGAATTTAGTCCTTGCCAGCGGCCACTCGTTCTCATCGCGCCACTCGCCCCCATGAAACAATCGCCCTGACGGTGCGCGTCGTCCACCGGCACCGCCCATCACGAATACGCGCAAGGGCGCATCGTCGTCGATTCCGACATCAACGCCCTTGAGTGCGCGGTCGAACCATGCAAGATGCACGTCTCTGAACGAATCCAACGCGGCATCTTCGCCAAACTCAACGTCGCCCGCGTAAGAGAGTTCCGGGTTCGTTGATCCGTGAGTCCATGGCCCCATCAGGAGCCTCACAGGCTCTTTCTTCCCCGAACTAAGGCCATTGAGGTTCTCGAATGCACCGCGTGTGTATGAGTCGTACCAGCCGCCTACCAGAAGAACCGGTACGTCGGCAATCTTGTCCCAGTACAGCGAGGGATTAAGGCTGGGCTGCTTCCAGTAGTCCGTGTACTCAGACTCAGACTGCAATTGAAGTGCCCACGATTCATACGCAGGTACCAGTGACAGTTGTGTCTGGCCCTTACGAATTGGAAGCCTCGTCAGCCACTCATCAAACCCCGGCGATCCAAAGTTGAGCGCTGCGTCGATCCGTGGCTCGCTCTTGAGAGCGGCCTGTGTATTCGTTGCGGAGTGCCAGAACGCCCACGCCAGGAATCGCAGCTCTAGCGCGCCTCCGTGACGCACTGACGATTCATATGCGTTTGACCCACTCATATTGGGAACCATCGCAGCCAGGTCTTTTGCACCCAGCGCGGCCATCGCAGTCTGCGTCCATGCTGCCCATGAGCAACCCCACGACCCAACCTTGCCGTTTGACCACGACTGGTTGCTGATCCACTCCATGGTGTCGAAACCGTCTTCGGCCTCTGGCACCAGGAACTCCTGATCACCTTCAGATTCAAATGTCCCGCGACAATCCTGGATAACGGCGATATATCCCCGGCTTGCGAAGTATTTGCAGTAGCCCAGTGACTCCTCGCCAACGGTCTTGTTGTAAGGCGTTCGATGGAACACCACCGGGTGCGCGCCCTCAACCGGCTTCCCCTTGAACGCGGGGAAATATATGTCTGTAGACAGATGCACGCCATCTCTCATTGCGACCATCACGTCGCGCACTACTGAGACTTCGTACTTCGGCTTCGAGAGCTTCTGCAGGTTCATACCGACAAGTCCATAGACCCAAGGAGTTCATCCAGTTCCATCTGCGTGGGCTTGTCAATCGATGGTCCCGGCGGACGAATGTAAGCCGAGTCCAAGAGGCCACGGCGCATCATGATGTGCTTCCTGACGGATAGTCCGATGCCAGGCTGGTTCTCATACCGAATCAACGGAATCCACTTGTTGAACACTTCTCGTGCACCATCGCGGTCGCCGGCCTGCATACGGTTATAGATATCCACCAGCACTTCCGGATAGGCGAATCCGGTGATCGTGCCCGTTGCACCGCGTGAAAGCTCCTCAAAAAGGAAGCTGCCGCCCAGACCACCGAAGATCGACATGTCATCTCCGGTTAGCGCCAGTATTCGGGTCACTTTGGGTGGAGTAGGGGGATCTTCCAGCTTCAGGTATCGCGCTCGAGACAGTTCAGCGTTGAGCCTTGCAATGAACTCAGGCGTCATGTGTACACCAGTCTCAGTCGGGTCATCCTGAACCACGATAGGAAGCATCGTGGCCTCGTGAATCACCTTGTAGTAGTCGAACAGCACGGCCTCATTTGGTTTCGCCATCGGCGGTGGGGCGACCATCACCGCATCCGCTCCGGCGTCTCCAGCCTCACCCGCTCGCTTGGCCGCTAGCCAATGGGATGGAGAACTGATCCCAACCGTTACCGATAGATCATCACCGGACTGGGCAACAACTTCAGCCAGAATTGCCGCTCTCTCATCGTCGCTCAACCGTGGAGCCTCACCCATGACACCAAGACACACCACACCCCTGCATCCCGAATCTCGGGCTTTGCCAACCAGACGGGCGTACGGGTTAGTATCAAGATCCCCTTCGTTCGTAAACGGAGTGGGCAGCATGAAGTGAATTCCATCGAGTGATTTGGCCACGTTTGATTCTCGCAATGTTGAAGATTTCGATAGTTAGTGGCGCGACTTTAACCCATCAGAGCTTGCCACAGGGGCGATAATAGATTTGTAGCGTAGTGGCGGCAAGGATTACACTATTGCCCACAGAATCTTCTCTGCGAATTTTTACAGGAACCAGATACATCACATGAGCGACGCCATCCTGCAATCCTGCGCGTGTACCAGCTACTAACCAGCTGGCGCTAGATTGCATCGCAAACTGCTCCAGCTCGGATTGTAATTCCGATTGACTGGAGCATTTTTTCTTTAGAGGGATACGAAGACCGGGAGGTCATACATGACTACTGCCGACCGCACGACTGACTGGGTGCCAAACCCAGATACACAGTCGGTACTTGAAGTCTTGCCTGCGGAGATCACGGGCTTTGAGTCCGAGGTTGAAAAATTCCGGGCCGGTGGCTGGGAAGAGGCTGAGTTCATGGCCTATCGTCTCAGGCAGGGTGTCTATGGCCAGCGACAGCCGGACACGCAGATGGTCCGGATCAAGTTCCCGTTTGGCGGCATCAATGACAAGCAGATGGATGCCGTTGGCGATGTGGTTGAAAAGTACGCCCCGCTCAAGAAGGGACACCTCACTACGCGCGAGAACATTCAGATCCACCACGTGCTACTCCAGCACACACCTGACCTAATGCGGATCATTGGCGATGTAGGCCTCTCAACTCGTGAAGCGTGCGGCAACACTCTTCGAAACGTGACAGGCTGCCCACGAGCCGGCGTGAGCACGAACGAAATATTCGATATTTCACCGTACGCTGCAGCGTATTCCCGTTTCTTCTTGCGACATGAGCTCAGCGGCGGAATGCCCCGCAAGATCAAGTCAGCCTTTTCTGGCTGCGACGACGACTGCGCGATCACGCCGATTCACGATGTTGGCGTGAGAGCCAAAATTCAGGATGGCGTGAAGGGATTTGAGATCGTAATGGGTGGTGGTCTCTCCATCTTCCCAAAGGTCGCACCCACCCTCTATGACTTCGTGCCTGCAGACGATCCAAAGTGGCTTCGTATCATTGAGGCCGCACTACGGATCTTCAACCGCTCAAAGCAAGAGCGCGTCAACCGCATGAAAGCCCGGATCAAGTTCCTGATCGAACGCATCGGCATGGACGAGTTCCGCAACCAGGTTGAAGAAGAGTTGAAGGGCGATTGGGCGAAACCGGCCATCGACCTACCTGCGTTAATGACACTTGAGGACGAAGAGGCTGAAGTTCTGGCCAAGAACCCAACGACTTCCAGCGTTGACCTGGCTGACGTTGAGGGGCCTGCAGACTTCATGGAGTGGAAATTCACCAACGTGGAGGCTCAGCGCCAAGAAGGTTACAACCTGGTCTTCGTAGCAATCACCCGTGGAGACCTCTTCACGGAGCAATTCCATGGCCTTGCTGAGATCATGCGAAACCACTCTAACGGTCGAGCTCGAATCGACGTCCAGCAGAACCTGGCTCTGCGATGGGTCCGCACCGATGAGTTGCAGGATGTGTACCAGGCGCTGAAGGGCCTTGGCCTCAATGCCTCTGGTAAGCACACCATCACAGACATCGTGACCTGCCCGGGCACCGACTCCTGCAAGCTGGGAATCACTTCTTCCATGGGCCTGAATCAGGCACTGCGTGACACGCTTGCCAACTACGACACATCTGACGCACTGATCAACCAGATCCACATCAAGGCAAGCGGCTGCCCCAACTCTTGCGGTCAGCATCACATTGCCAACATTGGTTTCCACGGCGCTGTCATGAAGGGCCCCGGCGGCCAAGTGCCAGCCTACGAACTCTTCCTGGGTGGCCAGTACGAGGATGGTGTCAAGATGGGCACCCGGATCAAGGCGAGAGTTCCTGCCAAGAAGGCACCCGAAGTCCTCGTTCAGCTACTGGACTTCTACAAGGCCAACAGGAATGAAGGCGAAAAGTTCAACTCCTTTGTTGGCCGACAAGAAACTGGCGTGTTCGAAGCCATGATTGGCGAGTTCAAGGACGTTGGCCCGCTCAATCGGGACAACCTACCCAACTACATGGACTGGGAACGCAACGAGGTCTACAAACTGGAACGTGGCGAAGGTGAGTGCGCCGTCTAGGCACCACCTTTCACAACTGAAGACAAAAGAAAACGGCCCCGGTAATCCGGGGCCGTTTTCTTTTGAGTGCCGCAGCGATCAGGGAT
>CAUZJA010000019.1:0-21843 GCA_963579925.1 Dehalococcoidia bacterium
ACCTGGTGGCGGGATGGACTTCTAACCAACCCCGTACAACTACGGCTAAAAGAAGAGGCCCGGTGCAAATGCACCGGGCCTCTTTTGTTGATGTACTTTTTCAGCGCTACCCCTGCCCGACAAACGTCCCCTGACGCTCGCCATTGACCAGTACGTGGAACTCCACTCCCGGCTCAAATGGGCCTTCCAGTGGAATTCGAATGTCTTCGTAGCCGTAGATCAGCGTGCAGATCGATGCGGCGGCTGGTGTCTGGTTGAGGATCTGGATGCTGACGATTTCACCGTCGCGCTTCGTGGCGAATGAGTTGAACTCGTGGCAGCCACTTGGCAGGCCGATGGTGACGTTCACCACGTACTGCGGCGGGTACGACTCCAGGATCATCACTTCGACCTTCTCGACTGGGGCGGCCTCAATCTTGAACTCGCCATCAATAACCTCGATCAGTTCGCCGGGCTCTTCGATGACGACAGCGCGGGGGCCTGCGAACTTGTCGCCAGCGGCACTGTCCAGCACTTCGTAAATTTCAATGCTGTCGCCCACGTAGAGCGTGATCAGGTTGCCTCGCAGGTAGAAGTGGGCCGGGCCAATCCAGCGGACTGACGAGACCGACTGTCCGTCTGCGCTGGTGATCGTCCCGCCATCGGGAGAGATTCGGCCTGATGCGGCTTTGGCCTGTTCTGCATCTCCAAACTCGTAAAACTGAACCTCTCCATCGCCAACAAGCACAAGTTGGACGTCGATTCCGAAGATGGCGCCCGGCTGTGTGCCGTTGTCTAGCACCTCACCAAAACGGCGCTCAAGTCCGCGCATGACGTTCTGGATGTCTTCCGGGTACGGCTCACCAACTGCGATTGGCAGTGGTTCTGGGAGCACAATGATTCCGCCCGCCTGCGAGCCAGTGGGGCGTCTCGCTGCGATGGTATCGAGGAAGTCGAGCACGTCATTGTTCTCGCCTACATAAAGCATGATGGTGTCACCTCGCACGTAGAAGTGCGGCGTGGCTATCCACGTAACCATGGAAATGCTGCCATCCGCTCCCACGATGGAGCCATCAGGCTTGATTCCTGAGGCAGCCTTCTCGGCGTGTTCGAGCCTGTCGAATACGTAGATCTCAACTCGCTCGCCGAAAACCGTCATCGCTTCACCGCTGATTCCGAAGAACGACGCAAAGGCCTCATCTCCTATGGTTGCAGTGTTATCCACGTCCTGGAACAGGTCGCTCAACTCATCGGCGGTGCTCAATGCACCACGGTCGTCTGTCTGAGTTACCGAAACAGGATCCTGACCTTCAAACGTCAGCACTTTGTCGTTCACGTTTACCGTGTACGTCGTGCCCTGATCGTAAGTGCCGGGTAGCGTTACAGACTTGTCGACCATGCCGTAAATCTCGGCGCAGGCGATTGGTTCGCCTGAGGGTGCAGGCTGAGTATTCGTGACGTGGACGTTCACCACATCACCGTCGCGTTCCACAGAAATTTCGTCGAACGCGTGGCATGCGTTTGGCAGACCAGACTGAACCGCAACGGCGTATTGCACCGGGAAGCTCTCACGAATTTCGACGTTCGCGACATCAATTGGCGCGTCTACAACTACGCGGTTAGGCGGCGGTATACCTTCACTTGGCGCAGCCACTGCTGTAGGGACTACTGTTGGTCCGGCCGCGACCGAATCCTCTTCGGTGCCGCATGCCATTACGGCAACCATCGCGATTGCGATACCTGCCAGCACAATTCTGTTCTTGAAATTCATGAACACGGTCTCATCTCCATAACCCGAAGCATTGCTCGAGTTATGCTCTGTATTTAAGTTCTCACAAGGACAAACGAAAGCGTAGGCAGTTTTGTTCCCAAGTTCATCGCTCATCGTGAGCGTGTTGATATTCCTGGGGTGGAAAACTTGATCCCAGACATCCGTAAGTTGTTCGGATGACTGAATATCGATAGATTGTGCCGGGTGGCTTCTAGCCCAATGAACTAAGTCCTCAATGAAATTCGCACTATCCAATTAGGCTACTCAGTGGAGATCCAATAATGGGTTATGAGACATATATCCATGGCAATGTCCGGATCAACCCAACAATCCCGACATCGATTGTAGATCTCATAAACCATGAGGCGAAGGAAGCTGCCAACTCCGGTAACAGCCACACTCACTGGCAATTGCGGATGAATTAGATCGAACCAGCCGAAGGCGGGATACCGTCTAAGTGGGTCGATGAAGTTGTATCGGAACTGCACTGGTTTATGCGACAGATCAAATCTGTCCGCGTAGATTCCGTGTTCAACGGCGAACTTCACTATACCGGCAGTGAAGAAGATGACTTTGGCACGATTGAGATCGAGGCCTAGAGATCAATATCTTTGCCGGACGACGACTCTGGAAAGGTAGTGATCCCGCGTGGTTCAGTATTGATCGCGGCGGTATCACCAACCAACTCTTCCCGCAATGATGCGAATCGCTTGGTTGCGGTGGTTTTGAATCATGGAACTAACGCTGAACAAAGAACTTGGAGATCAATACCGAAGCGGGGCGCAAAAGAGGCGCGTCATTACAGAAGATTGGGTAAGCAAGTTCCTGTACTGCCCGAGTTGTGGCTATTCATCGCTGGATCAATATCCAAACAACAGACCCGTCGCTGATTTTTTTTGCAGTGAATGCAATGAGGATTTTGAGCTAAAGAGCAGCAAAAACCCTATTCGCTCTAAGATCGTTGATGGTGAGTATCAGACGATGATCAATCGCCTGAGCAGTGACACCAATCCCAATTTGCTGATCCTTGACTATAGCCACCAAGAATTCTCGGTCCGGAACCTGTTCGTTATCCCGAAACAGTATTTTGTGCCAGAAGTGATCGAACGGCGAAAGCCGCTTTCCGCCAGTGCCAGGCGGGCTGGCTGGACCGGCTGCAACATATTGCTAGATCGAATTCCACAAGCGGGCAGAATTTATGTCGCTGAAGAAGGCCGAGTTGTCCCAAAGAAGTCGGTCCTCTCAGATTGGAAGTCCACACTGTTCCTGCGTGAACAGAAAAGTCTTTCAACTAAGAGTTGGCTGCTTGACGTCATGATGTGTGTCGAAAACATCCGACAAATAAATTTCTCTTTGGCTGACGTATACGCATTCGAGAACGATCTACAGCGACTACATCCAGATAACAGGCATGTTCGGGACAAGATTCGCCAGCAACTTCAGGTACTGCGAGATGCGGGTCGAATTCAATTCGTGTCTCGTGGTCAATACAGCGTCCTGCCGTAACACCATGAATTTCTTGAACCAACATGAATAGTACATTTCGCTCGATCAAATTACATTTGACGTTACGATTTCCGTACACGTAGACTTGTTTGTAGCAGATTTCAAAGGCTGTGAACGGGACTAGTACGTTCGAACACCGGGCCAGAGAGAGTTGGGGATGGTGGAAACCCGACGCCCAGGATCGCGCTGAATGGACCCAGGAGCCGCGGGGCGAACTTCCAGATGACTGGAACTGTATCCCTAGCCGGAGAGGGCACCGTTATCAGAGCTCAGGGATTCACACCCGCCACGGCGGAGATGGCTCCTGACATGAGATGTTCCGATTCGTCGGGATAATCAGGGTGGCACCGCGATTTACCTCGCCCCTGTTAGGGCGAGGCTTTTTTTGCCTCGTTTTCACTGGATCAGGATGTAAGAAAAGTGACAAACGAAATAGCGGGATCATCAACTCCCCGGGTGCTTAGCGGCATCCAGCCATCCGGCGTGCTCCACGTTGGCAATTACTTTGGTGCCATCAAGCAACACATTGAGCACCAGGCGAGGTTCCCCGGCGAGGCCTTTTACTTCATCGCCGACTACCACTCGCTGACAACCGTTGGCGATGCGCAGACCCTCGCAGATCAGACGCAGGGTGTTGCGCTGGACTATCTCGCGCTGGGTCTCGATCCGGCGAAGGCGACTTTCTACCGGCAGTCAGACGTGCCCGAAATCACAGAGTTAACGTGGATTTTGAGTTGCGTGACCGGCAAGGGGTTACTTGATCGCGCCGTGTCCTACAAAGACAAGGTGCAGCAGGGAATCAACGCCTCCGTTGGCTTGTTCACCTACCCAATGTTGATGGCTGCGGACATCCTGATCGTCCGCTCAACGATGGTTCCAGTGGGCCAGGACCAGACGCAGCATCTTGAGATCACCCGCGACATCGCTGGTTCCTTCAACTCGGCTTACAACACCGATCTATTCCCGATGCCCGATACGCTGCTCAATGACGCTGCGATTGTTCCGGGTATCGATGGCCAGAAGATGAGTAAGAGTTACGACAACGCCGTTCCGATCTTTGCTACTGAGGCCGAAATCAAAGCCAAGGTGAAACGGGTAAAGACCTCTTCCGCCGCAATGGGCGATCCGATCGATCCCGATACCGACACCGTGTTCCAGCTGTTCCGCCTGTTCGGCCATCCGGATGAGGTTGAGGAGCTGCGAAATGGCTATGTGGCCGGTGAGATTGGCTACGGGAAGAGCAAAGAGATGCTCCGCAATGTGATGAGCGGCTACTTCGAGCCGTACCGCGCCCGCCGTGAAGAGCTAACACACGACTCTGATTTCGTTGAAGATGTGCTTCAAGAGGGTGCCAAGCGCGCCCGTGCCGAAGCTCGAATCACCGTTGACCGCGTTCGTGAGATCGTGGGCCTCAGTTCCGCTTCCAGAGTGGGAGCGGCCAAATGAGCCTCAAAATATTGCACAACCCCGGAAACCGTTGGCGTCGTCTCGACTGAACCACCGCCCCTATTCAAATTAGTCGAGGAATCTCATGCATACACCAACTAAAGACCAGTTCATTGAACTGGCAAATGACTACAACCTTGTCCCGGTCTTCCGCGCAATCTCAGCTGACCTTGAGACGCCCGTATCGGCGTTCCTGAAGGTCGCCAACGGCCCGTACTCGTTCCTGTTTGAGTCGGTCGAGGGTGGCGAACGCCTCGCTCGCTACAGCTTCATCGGCACCGAGCCGCACGATGTGATTCGTACGGGTGTCGGTGAACCTGACGGTGAAGTCGACCCGCTGATTCTGGTGAAAGAACGGCTGGACAAGGTCAAGATTGCACCGGCTATCGGCCTGCCGGAGCGGTTCCACGGCGGCGCTGTGGGCTACATCTCGTACGACGCCATCCGGCACTTCGAGCCAAAGGTCCCGCCCCTGACGGGAACGGGCGTCGGCATTCCTGAGTCGATTCACATAATGACGGACAGTCTGCTGATCTTTGACCACGTGCAGCACCAGATCCTGGTGGTTGCGCACGCGCAGATCGGGAACGACCCATCTGCCGACTACGACCGCGCAAGAGCGAAGGTCGAAGAGCTAATCGCGCGACTGGAAGGCCCGCTGCCTGCGGACGCCTATCAGCGCTCATCAGGCCGCTGGATCCAGAGCGAAGATGGCGCGCTCGACTACGAAGAAGCGCCGGGCGAAATCGAAGGCACGTCGTACGAATCGCTGCCCAACATGACTCGCGAGCGCTACGAAACGATGATCGAAGAGGGCAAGAAGGCGATCTACGATGGCGAAGTCATCCAGATCGTGCTATCGCAGCGCGTCGAGCGCAAAACAGACGTGCCGCCGTTCGATCTGTACCGTTCATTGCGGGCGATAAATCCATCGCCATACATGTTCTTCCTTGAGATGGGCGATTTCCAGATCGTCGGCGCTTCACCTGAACTGCTCGTACGAGCGGTTGATGGCGAGGTTGCCGTTCATCCGATCGCCGGCACCCGCCCTCGAGGCGCAACGCCGGAAGAAGACGCTCGGCTGGCCGAAGAGTTGCGCAACGACGAGAAGGAGAAGGCTGAGCACGTCATGCTGCTGGACCTTGGCCGTAACGACGTTGGTCGGGTCGCCATTCCTGGCACCGTGAAGGTGAATCAGATGATGGATGTGGAGTACTATTCGCACGTCATGCACCTGGTCTCAGACGTGGTGGGCAAGCTTGACCCTAAATACGACGCATTTGACGTTCTGCGAGCTGGATTTCCTGCGGGAACGGTCTCCGGCGCGCCTAAAGTGCGGGCCATGGAACTAATTGCTGAGATGGAGCCAGATCGACGCGGCGCATATGCGGGCGCAATCGGTTACTTCTCGTATCACGGCAGCATGGACACCTGCATTGGTATCCGCACAGTGGTCATGAAGGATGGCGTGGCGCATCTGCAGGCCGGCGGCGGCGTGGTCGCCGACAGTACGCCTGAGGGTGAGTACAACGAATCGCTCTTCAAGATGGGTGCGCTGCAGAAGGCCATCGACGCAGCTGAGGCGACCCGGCGTGCCTGAGATGGAAGCTCAAATCTCGTACATCCAGAAGTCTATTCCGAACCCCGGACTGACTCCCGTGGATGTATACACGCGCCTCAATCCGGCTGGTGGCGGCTTCATTCTCGACGGCGTTGCGCCTGACTCGCATTCGCAGCGCACTGCGTTGGTATCTGGGCCGCGTGTCAACGTAGTCGCTGTGGAGGACGGGTTGGACCCGTTTGAGACGCTTCGTTCGCTGCTTTCTGGAATTGTTGCGCCAGACGAGACATCGCCTGCTTTCAGTAGTGGAGTCATTGGCTACATCGGCTACGAAGCGGTTGAAGTCATTGAACCGTCCGTTGGAAAACTGCGAAAACATCCCTCCGATGCGCCTCTCGCAGGCTTCATGGTGCCTGATGAGTTCGTGGCTATCGATGCGAATCGAGAATCACTAACGATTTCCGTTCGCTCTTCCGAAGAAGCGCAAATTCGACTTCAAACAATCACCGACCTCCTGCTTGGGGCAACGCCGAGTGTCGCAAGGCACGATGATGGTGAGGCGACGGCGGGGCCGACCAATCACCTGACGACGCAGGATGAGTACGAATCGAGGGTTGTCGACGCCCGAAGCGCCATCGATGAAGGCGAGTTGATCCAGGCGGTTGTCTCACAATGCGTGACTCGCTGCACCTCTGCACGACCACTTGATATCTATCGAGAACTCACACAGCTCAATCCATCGCCATACATGTTCTTCATGGACTTCGATGAGTTCCAACTGATTGGGTCATCGCCAGAACTGATGGTCAAAGTCACCAATCGCGTCGCTGAGATCCATCCAATTGCTGGCACACGCCCCCGAGGAGCGACGCCAGCGGCCGATGTTGAGATGCGGCGCGACCTACTTTCAAGCGAAAAAGAGCGCGCTGAGCATGTGATGCTGGTCGACCTTGCTCGCAATGATCTTGGCGCGGTTTGCGAACCCAGCACGATGGGTGTGTCTCGCATGATGCGGTTTGAGAAGTACTCCCACGTTCAGCACCTTGTTAGTCGCGTTCACGGGCGTCTGAGAGACGATTTGGACGCCATAGACTCCCTCAAGTCGGGCTTCCCGGCCGGAACGCTGGCAGGCGCGCCGAAAATTCGGGCGATGCAGCTGATCCACGAGCTTGAGCCCATTGGCCGTGGTCCGTATACCGGCGCCGCTGGCTGGTTCTCCGCTGCAGGCAACATGGACACCGGAACCGTGATCCGCTCAATGATCCTTCGCGATGGCGTGGCATACATCCACGGTGGAGGCGGTGTGGTTCACGATTCTGATCCCACTGCCGAATATTATGAGTCACTTCACAAGATGGCCGCACCGCTTGAGGCGATCAGCCGGGCGGAAGAGTTCCGTTGGCGTCGCATTGCCGACACGCCCGCAGATTCAATCGACTCACATCCGGCCCTGATCACAGACTAGAGAACAAAAATGCTTCTACTCATAGACAACTACGACAGCTTTACCTATAACCTCTACCAGTACCTGAGCGAGCTTGGTGCCGATGACATTGAGGTCATCAGGAACGATCAGGTGACCGTGGACGAACTGGAAGCGATGAACCCTGAGCGGGTGGTGATATCGCCCGGCCCGTCGCGCCCTGAGAATGCAGGAATCTCTGTTGAGGCAATTCAGCGTTTCGCTGGCAAGGTACCCGTTCTGGGCGTCTGCCTTGGCCACCAGTGCCTGGCAGAGGCGTTCGGCGGCAAGGTGGTCCACGCTGGGGAGATCAGACACGGCAAGACATCTCCGATCCATCACGATGGCAAAGGCTTATTCGCCGGAGTAGACAGCCCCTTCGAAGCGGTCCGATACCATTCGCTGACAATCGAGCCTGACTCAGTACCCGAGGGGTTCGAAGTTACGGCTCGCACAGAAAACGGAATCATCATGGGCGTTCGTCACAAGACTCTCGCTATTGAGGGCGTACAGTTCCACCCGGAGTCGATCGTGACGGAGCCGGGCAAGCAACTGCTGCAAAATTTCCTGAACATGGAAGAGACCGCAGCGGCTGGAGCGGTGTAATGGATGACATCAAACAGGCCATTCAGGCCGTAGTTGAGGGCCAGGACCTATCAATGGCTGATGCGGCGGCGGCGATGGGCGTCATCATGGATGGTGATGCCACACCGGCGCAGTTTGGCGCGTTTGTGACCGCGCTGCGCATGAAAAGCGAGACGTCCGCTGAGATCGCCGGAATGGCGCAGGGCATGCGTGAGCGATCGCTGCATGTGGACGTCGATGGTCCGGTCACCGATATCTGCGGCACGGGCGGCACCGGCCAGAATGAGTTCAACATTTCCACTACAGCCGCGTTCATCGCGGCTGGCGCGGGACTGAAGGTGGCCAAGCACGGCAATCGGAGCGCCTCTGGTGCGTTCGGTGCTGCTGATGGACTGGAAGCTCTTGGCGTAAAGATCGATCTTGGACCCGATGGCGTGAAGCGATGTCTCGATGAGGTTGGCGTGGCGTTCATGTTCGCCCAGGCTTTCCATCCGTCGATGCGGCACGCAGCTCCATTGCGTCCCCAGATCGGCATTCGCACCGTATTCAACATTCTTGGTCCCATCACCAACCCGGCGGGCGCTCAGAATCAGGTGATTGGTGTGGCCTTACCTGAACTGGCCCTCAAGATGGCCGAGGCGCTGGCGTTACTTGGCACAAACCATGTGCTTCTGGTGCACGGGAGCGAT
The DNA here is from genome assembly GCA_963579925.1 of Dehalococcoidia bacterium. Classification (GTDB taxonomy): domain Bacteria; phylum Chloroflexota; class Dehalococcoidia; order Lucifugimonadales; family Lucifugimonadaceae; genus UBA1151. Next base: position 9,000 of record CAUZJA010000019.1, read on the forward strand.
GGCTCCGATAAGATCAGCGTTTCCGGCAACACACAGGTGTGGGAAGTCATCGAGGGTCAGGTCAAGAAAAACCGAACTCGTCCCGCAGATTTCAATCAACCTGAAGGCGACTCGGCCCACATACGCGTCAACTCAGTAGAACAGAGTGTCGAACTAATCCGAGGCGTCCTCAACGGCGAAGGTGGAGGCCACAACGCCCCACCCAGCGTCGAGCGCTCTGCTCGTATCGTGGCCATCATCAATGCAGCCGCTGCGCTCTACGCGGGTGGACTCGCATCGAGCTACAACGAGGCGGGTGCGATGGCGGCCAAGTCGGTTGACTCGGGTGCTGCTGCGCTGAAACTAGATGAACTGATCAAAGTGAGCAACGAGTCGGCATGAGTACTTCGAAAACAACAAGCACGGGCACGATTCTCGATGAGATCGTGGCAGCGCGCGCGACCGAAATCAACCGTCAGCGTTGCGCCGTTTCGCTAGATGGCGTGCGTGCGGCGGCTGAGGCCACCGCGCTCGCGCTCGACTTCCATGGAGCCCTCGCCAAGCCTGACATATCGCTCATCGCTGAGATGAAACGCAAATCCCCGTCAGGCGGCGAGTTGCGCGCTGATCTTGACCCGGCAGCTACAGCGCAGACGTACGTTGAGTCCGGTGCATCCGCACTCTCAGTGCTCACGGAGCCGTTCTACTTCGATGGCAAGATGTCTGACATGCGGGATGCTGGTGGTGTGGCGCACTCTTCAGGCGTGCCGGTATTGCAGAAGGATTTCGTGTTCGAGGAATACCAGATCTACGAAGCGAAAGCGAACGGTGCAGACGCCATCCTCCTCATCGTGGCGATATTGGATGAGAGCGCACTTCGCGGGCTCCAGGATCTCGGGCATGAACTCGGCATGGGCGTGCTTGTCGAGGTGTTTGACCGCGAAGAGCTTGATCTGGCGATGAAGATTGACCCACCGATTCTTGGTGTAAACAATCGTAATTTGAAGACGCTAGAGACATCTCTGGGTCATTTCGAGGAGATCGCAACCCTGACAAACAATGATCGCGTGCTGGTTGCCGAGAGTGGCATGAAGTCCGGTGCCGATGTGCGTCGGATGGAATCTGCCGGTGCTGATGCGGTGCTGGTTGGGGAAGCGTTGATGCGCGCGGGCTCGTCCGCAGGTTCGCTTGCGAGTGAGATAACAGGACAGACAAAGTGACCTCACCGGAACCCGGATCAAATCGCCAGCGAACACACGTCAAGATTTGCGGGCTCCGCGATTCTCCAAACGCGCTTGTCGCAGCCGATGCTGGTGCTGACTACCTCGCATTTAACTTTGTCGAAGGCGTAAGACGCCAACTCCAACCCGACGAAGGCCAGTGGGTCACCGAAGGCTTCATCGGCGGCCGAGAGGGCATACCTAATGGCCCAAAACTCGTCGGGCTATTCCGAGATCAGCCGGTCGAGTGGGTCCGACGCGTATCACAGCAGTGTCATCTCCACATGGCGCAGCTAAACGGCGATGAGGATCTTGCCTACGCCGAAGAATTGATCGTCCCCGTCATGAGACAGATTCGGGTGAAGCCCGACGACGCGGCCGAAGATATTCGGAAAGAAGTTGAAAGCTGGTTGAGCGCAGGCCATATGGTTATCCTGGACTCTTTCCACCCGTCTGCTCCTGGCGGGACGGGCGTAGCATTTGACTGGTCGGTCGCTGATGGCATCGTCGAAGAAGAAGGTGTGCTGCTGGCCGGCGGGCTAACTCCGGAAAATGTCGGAGCGGCAACTCAACAACTCAATCCGTGGGGCGTGGACGTGGCCAGCGGAGTCGAGGTGGATGGTGTGAAAGATCCGGACAAAATTCGGGAATTCATCAACGCCGCCAGGAGCGCGTAATGACTGAACCTACGGGAAAAGAGTGTAAAAGCTGCGGCCATATGCTGTACTCGGACTCCGCATATTGCGGCGTCTGCGGAACCCCGGCTCGCGATAGAGACGAGCCGGTTGCGGTTGCTGATGATCCGTGGGGCGATCAGACCATCGAAGACAACGATGAGACCGGATATCAGTCTGAGCTAGACGGTGACGTGCTGGCGGACATGAGCACCCGGACCGGTGCTTTTGCCATAAATGCGTTTGTTCCGGGGCTGTTGGGCTTCATCCCCGTCCTAGGCATCCTAATTTCCATAGGCTGGTCCATCGCCAATCTTGTCTACTATCGTAGAGGGCAAGACGTGGGGGCAAAGATGCTTAAAATTCGCGTCATGCGCTCCAACGGAGATGTAGCCGGGTTCTACCACATGTGGACGCGTAATTTGGCGTCTATCCTGAGTGCCATTCCGATTCTCGCAGGCTACTGGACCGCTTATTCTGACGCGGAACATCGCACCTGGCACGACAAGATTCTAGATACCTATGTGATCAAGGACAACGAATTTGCCGCGATCAGACCAGGAACCAGTTCCTCAGCCGCAAAAACGTGGTTTTGGGCCTCATTGCTATTCGTCCTCGGGCTGTTTGTACTGTTGGGATTCGCAGTCGTCATAGCGCTGAGAGACTTCGCCTAAGTCACTCTACCGTGACGGTCTTCGCCAGGTTGCGAGGCTTGTCCGGGTCCTGATCCAGCGCAACAGCGGTGTAGTACGCGAGCAACTGCATTGGCACCAGCGAGAAGATAGCTGAGAGCGCCTCTGACGCAGCGGGTAGCTCAATCACTTCGTCCACTAACTCAGGGACGATCTTGTCGCCCTCAGTGACGATGGCGATCACCTGACCGCCGCGCGCCTTCACCTCGTTGAGGTTGGAAACCATCTTTTCGTGCAGCGGACCGGCGGGGGCAAGGGCGATGGTCGGCATTTCCTCGCTGATCAGCGCGTTGACGCCGTGCTTCATCTCGCCAGCTGCGTAGCCCTCGGCGTGAATATAGGCGATCTCTTTCATCTTGAGCGCGCCCTCCATTGCTGCCGGAAACATGAAGCCGCGGCCAAGGTATAGCAGGTGATGTCGGTTGATCAGGCGCTCAGCCACGGCCTTGTACGCCTTTTCTTGTGAGATGAGGCTACCTATGCCTCCGGGTAGGCTCGCCAGTTCGGAAACCGCGGCTTTCCTAGCCTCCGGCGTAATTGTGCCGCGAATTGTCGCCAGGTGAATCGCCAGCATGTAGAGGCAGACGATGGTATTTGTCATGGTCTTGGTGGACGCCACTGCCACCTCCAGGCCGGCCCGAACTAACAGCGTTCCATCAGCCATGCGGGTTGCCTGGGAGCCGTCATTCTCGACGATCGCTAGCTGCCTGGCGTTCTGCGCAGCGGCACCCTCCATCGCCGCAAGCGTGTCGGCTGTTTCACCAGACTGGGACATTGATATGACGAGTGTGTTTTCATCGAGCACGGGATTCTTGTATCGAAACTCAGATGAGTTCTCGGCCTTGGCCGGAATTCTGGCAAACGACTCGATCAGCGTTGCGCCCATCATCGCGGAGTGGAGGCTCGTTCCCATGCCAACCAGAACAACCTGATCAAAATTTCTGATCTGCTCGTCACTGAACGGTATCTCCGGCAGATTGATTGTTCCATTTTCGAAGTCGACTCGCCCGCGCATCGCGCTGGCAACACTCTCTGACTGCTCGTGTATCTCCTTGAGCATGAAGTACGGGAACGCGCCTCGCTCAGCAGCCTCAGCCGTGCGTTCAGAGATGATCACTTCTTTGTCGATCACTTCTCCATCGCCATTACGGTAGACGACGGATGAATCAGTGATGATCGACTGCTCTCCACTGTCCAGATAGACCACGCGGTTGGTGTACGGGAGAACAGCGAGCAGGTCGCTGGCCAGCATGTTGCCGTCTTCAGAGTGGCCGACGACTATGCCGCCGGCGTTGCCAGTTCGCATGCCAACGATCTTGCCGGGTTCGTGGCGTGCTGAGACCACAAATGTTCCTGCGCCTTTAAGTTTGCCGGTGGCGTGGAGCAGGGCATCTTCAAGTGACTCTCCACGCTTCAGATTCTCTTCGATCAGATGAACAACGGCCTCTGAGTCCGTATCAGATGAGAGTGTGTGGCCATTGGCGGCGAGTTCAGTCCTGAGCTCCAGGTAGTTCTCCACGATTCCGTTGTGAACCAGCGCCACTTCGCCATCGCAACTGACGTGCGGGTGTGCGTTCTGCTGATTTACGACGCCGTGGGTGGCCCAGCGAGTGTGGCCGATACCGGTGTGGCCAGAGATATTCGATTCCGCGACAACAGCGTCGAGTTCTTCGACGCGCCCGGGGGTCTTAAGCACCTCAGTGACGTCTTCAGACGTCTGGATCGCTACTCCCGCTGAGTCGTACCCCCTGTACTCAAGGCTCTTGAGACCTTTGAGCAGTATTGGGACCGCGTCCGCTCCACCCGTATACGCGACTATGCCGCACATGTATCTGTTCCGCCTAAGCGATTGTTATTGATGGACCGTATACCCGTGAACGTAATTAAGGGGCATCCGTAGGTAAATCCTGAGTAAATAGACGGTCACGGCCCACCGCCTCGGCGTAGACACCCTGATAAGACTCCGGAAGCAGCTCAGCGACGCGTCCCATTACCTCTTCGGTTGCACCCTCGATCGCTTCCTTGCGATCAAGGTCTGGATTCACAACCTTGAACGGCTTCCCGATGTTTACACGGATTTTGGCGCTGGGACTAAGTGCCCTGAAGACGTTGCCCAGGACATGGGTGCCGGTGATACCGATTGGGAGGACCGTCACGCCCGTTCGCATGGCGATTGTGGCGGGACCGTTCTGTGCCTTCCGCATTGATCCGCGTGTGCGAGTGCCTTCCGGAAATAGCATCAGAGCGCCGTTTGGCTGCCCAAGCACGCCAAGTATCTGACGATAACCAGCTGAGTCCGCACGCCCTCTTGAAAGTGGAAATGAGCCCCAGTAGTGCATAAACAGAGCAGCCAGTTTCAGGCTGAACAGCTCACGCTTAGCAGGGAAGAGGACCTTACGGGAGACTGTCCGCGCAACCACAGGCGGATCCATGTTGCTCTGGTGGTTGGCGATAATCATGAGGGGGCCGCCGGAAGGAACGTTCTCAGCCCCGGCGGCCTGGTAGTCGGCCCAAATTTTGAGTGACAGCTTAAAGCCGGTGTTGCACACCCAGAAAAACGGTCTCAATCCGCTGCCTTCACCAATCCAACTACCTCTTTCACAACTTCTTCCAGCGATTTTCCATCACTGCTGATCTGAATACTATCGTCAGCGGGACGAAGTGGGGATGTTTCACGCCCTGAGTCCAGCTCGTCGCGCGCCTTGAGATCAGTCACCATCTCGTCAAAGTCCTGCTCAATGCCGGTGTTCTTGTTCTGCTCAAATCGACGTTTGGCACGTTCTTCAGCACTGGCCGTCAGGTAAACCTTGAGTTCGGCGTCTGGCAAAACAACGGTGCCAATATCCCGCCCAACCATGACAATTTGGGAATCACCTGCAATCTCCCGCTGCATCTCCACCATCAAGTGGCGCACGCTGGGGAGTGCGGCAACAGTTGAGACGCCGTGATCTACAGCGGGGTCGCGGAGGGTCCCAGACTCATCCTGGCCTCCAATGACCACTCTCGCATCACCGGCCTCATCAAATACGAATTCCAGAACGCGCGCTTCTATGGCTTCAACAATTGCCGGTTCATCAACCAACTCAAGGTCTTGCAACTGAGCCATCCGTGTCGCCGCTCTGTACATAATCCCGGTATCGAAAAACCTGAATCCAAACTGCTTTGCAACCAGCTTGCCTGTGGTCGTCTTGCCGGACCCGGCAGGACCGTCTATCGCGATGCGCGTGTTCGCCTCCTAAGCGCGCTTACGCTGCTCGCACCAGATCAGGGGAAGCAGGAGGGGCGCAACAATCAATGATGCCGGAAGAAAACCGTGAACACAAAGGTTGGCCGATTACGTAATTTTCGCCATTTAGGTGACTAAAGTGGCACCGTGAGCCTCTGACGACCTATGCTAAACTTTCGTCGATTTACTGATGGGTTTGCGAGACAAACATCCCGCCAGACCAGAAGAACAATTCCAAAAGATAACTCAACGTTTAACAGAGCATTTTCCAAGCAGTAGCCGACCAGGCAGTAGCCGTAACGGAAACGCACAATGAACGCATACGACTGGATTCTTGTCGCCATATGGGTAGTTTTGCTCTTGTATGGCTTGAAAACTGGCCTCATTAAGGCGGTCTTTGTGGCGGCCGCAATATTCGTTGCATTCGTCATCACCGGTCGCATTGCTCCTGTCGTGTCTTCTTTCGTCACGACGTCAGATCTGAGTGAGGCAATTGGTGATTCGGTTATTTACTGGGTCATATTTGCTGTCGCGTTGTTTGCCGCTAACTTCGTACTTGGCAAGATACACGGCATCATCAACGCGTTGACATTGGGGTTGCTGGGCCCGCTAGACAAGTTGGCCGGCATGGCAATGGGCGCGGTCCTTGGGCTGTTATTTACCATCGCGTTCGTCATGACAAGCGCGAGTTACGCCATTGGTGCAGTGGCGCTGCCCGATGATCGATTCGCCGGTCAGGAAAAAGTTGCTGGGCAGCTGGCCAACTCCACAATTGTTCCGTTCTATGTCACCGTTTGGGACATCCTGCCTGCTGACTCATTTGGCCTTATCCCGGCAGAGTACTCAGATGCGATGGGCCAGTTGGATGGTGTCCTTGAGTTCTCAGACATCACAGATGCGCTGACTGGTGATCAGGTCCTGGACTTCGTGAAAGACCAGGTCGCTGATAAAGTCGCCGATAAGGTTGCGGAAGCGGCCGCGGAACAACTCAAGAAAGAACTTGACGCAGCTCTTGAATAGTCGGTAGGAAGTCTAAGGAGGCAAACATTGTCGCGTTCGGCGGTTTTGGTTTTGAACCAGAACTATCAGCCCTTGAACGTCTGTAATGTTCGCCGCGCTATCTCGCTTCTGGGTCGTGAGAAAGCTGAGATCCTCACTGCTACTGACCGTTATCTGCACAGTGCTTCGTCAATCTTTGAAGAACCATCTGTTATCCGCCTGATCTACATGGTGAAGCGACCGTTCCACCAGCGGCGACTATCTCGCAAAGAGGTTTTCATCAGGGATCGCTACCGCTGCCAGTACTGTAACGAGCAGATGCGCAAGCTAACACTGGATCACGTGATGCCGCGGTCACGAGGCGGCCAACACACCTGGACCAACGTTGTTTCAGCCTGTGCTGAGTGCAACCACCGCAAGGCTGGCAGAACGCCCAAAGAAGCCCGTATGGGCTTACTTCGGCAGCCGGAGCCACCAAAGCCAAATCCGTACTCATTCGTGATGCACACCGACGTCAAAGACGCGTGGCGACCTTACTTGCCGTGGGCAGAGTCGATTTTTAGCGACTCAGCTGAACTCAGCGGAGTTGCGGCCGGGGACTAAGTGCCGACTGGCCTGGTAATGGCCGGTAGGTTCAGCATCATCACTTCGATAGCTAACTGCGGCGCTGCGTTCGCTCTGAGCGCGCTGATGGCTGCCCGTGAGCCTTCAATCACCTCGACGATCTGATCCAACTCACAACTTGCGGCCAACTCTGTAAGTTGTTCTTGCCAGTTCGTGTGAACAGCGCCGTCTGTAACGCCGTGCTTCGCCAACATCGCATCCCGCCATACGCTGGACCACGCCTGCAGTTCCGCCTCGACCGCGGCGCTATCCTTGCGGAACTGGCCGGAAAGCTCTTTGGCGTAACGAAATCTGCCTTCAAGGGAGCTTGTAGAGGTGTCGATGATCCGTTGAATCATCTGATCATAGTGGCCGACGGCGGCCGGATCTTCAAGCAGTTCGATTGCTCGGCCCGGGCGACCATTGGAGAGTCGAGCGAATGTTTCTGCGTCTTCAGGACTGGCCGCATGTTTGGAAATCAGACCTTCGCTGATCTGATCAACAGGCACCGGACGAAGCTGGATCCACTGGCAACGGGATGCCACGGTTTCTGGCACGGAGTCACGATCGGGAGCGACCAGAATGAGCATTGACGTCTCAGTTGGTTCTTCAAGCGTCTTGAGCAGAGCGTTGGCAGCCTGAGTGGTTATTCCATCATCAAACTTGAACGTCTCGGCATCCTCAATGATGAACACGTGACGCTTACCTTCAAACGGACTGACGTTCCCATCGTGTTGAAGATCACGAATAACCTCGATCGATATCCGCGCTCTGCTCGCATCTTTATCCGGTGTAGAAGCTTCACCACCGCCAACACCTCGAATGGGTGTGTGCCTATCGATCAGGCGAACATCCGCATGGAGCCCGCGGGTGATGCGATCGCACTGGGAGCAAATACCACACGGTGCAGCGTCGGGAGATTCACAGTTGATGGCCATGGCAAATTGTTTGGCAAGTCTGCCGCGGCCGACCTGCTTCGGCCCGGTGATCAGGTATGCATGCGAAATGCGGTCAATAGATACCGCTGAGTCCAGGATGCGAATCGCTGATTCGTGGCCAATGAGATCCCAGTTTCCGTTCATCCTCAGATCATACTGGTAAGCAGTAAATCCTCATACGTCTCACGGCGCCGAATCAACCTGTGCTCGCCATCCACAACCATCACGATCGCTGGTCGCGGCACCATGTTGTAGTTACTGGCCATAGGGATGTTGTACGCACCGGAAGCTGGCAGAGCGATCAGATCGCCCGGCTCTGGGGTGGGAATAAACGCATCATTTACGAGTATGTCGCCCGATTCGCAGTACTTGCCCGCGATCCTGAACGGCCCATCAAGCTCTTCGTTGACTCGATTCACAGAGTGCGCTTCATACTCAGCGCCGTAGATCGCAGGCCTGATGTTGTCGCCCATCCCGCCATCAACGCTGACGTACGTACGCACGCCGGGAATCTCTTTGATGGCGCCAACGGTGTAGACAGCAACGCCAGCGCGGCCAACCATCGATCGACCGGGCTCTACGATAAGCAGCGGCTCATCAAAACCGTGCGCGTCGCAACCGGCCCGCACTGACTCAGCGATTGCGTTCGCGTAATCGGAGATTGGAAGCGGCAGCTTTTCACCAACGTACCCAATTGCAAATCCACCGCCGGGGCTGAACTCACGCATATCAAGGCCGTACTTGTCGCGCATGTCCGCGGCAAACTGCATCACGTACGGAATCGCTTCCGTATACGGATCCAGCTCAAATAGCGGCGAGCCAAGATGGAAATGAAGGCCCTTCAGGTCGAGGTTTTTTGCCTCCTGGACCTTCTGAACTGCAATCTCAGCATGGCCGGTCTCAATAGAAAATCCAAATTTGCTATCGAGAATACCTGTGGTCGTAAGCCGATGTGTCTGGGCGTCCACACTCGGTGACACGCGCACTAGCACCGACTGAACTACTCCCTGTTCAGCAGCAATATCGTTCAGCATATCGATCTCAGGAAAGCCATCGATAGTGATTCTGGCAAGACCGTATTCGACCGCTTCAGACAACTCCTGTCGGTCTTTGTTGTTACCGTTGAAGTTCATCCTGGAAGCGGGGAAGCCTACCGTTTTGGCGAATGCCAGCTCGCCGCCAGAGACGACATCTATTCCAATGCCTTCCTCATCTAAGATTGTGGCGAGTGCAGGATTCGAGAACGCCTTTGAGGAGTAGGAGACGTGCGAGTCCGCGTAAGCATCATGAAATGACGTCATGAAGTCGCGCGCTACTTGGCGAATCGTAGCCTCATCGTAGACGTAGAGGGGACTGCCGTATTCGGCGATAAGATCGTTTAGATCGCACCCAGCTATGGCCAGATGACCATCTGCAGTCACCGTAGTCGTAAGAGGGAACGTATCGCTACCGGAAAACATAACTTGGAACCTACTCCAGTCCATTTGAAAACATGGATCAATATATCTAGAACGACGACCCACGGCCTGACACTAGATACATACCCACCACTAAGCCAGGCTGCATAGCTAATAGTACGTGGGGACAGATATTCTATTAGTCGTGCACCACTAGTATGTATGCCGCAGCATCAATTTTAGAGGGGAGGAACCATTGTCTGACAGGCCAATTCGCCTGACTGAACTCGCAGAATGCGCCGGCTGAGCCGGAAAACTCAGTCAAGCCGACCTGGCGCAGGTTCTGCGTCAGCTACCCGCCCCGTCAATTGATGACCCAAACGTCATCGTTGGCTTCAACACGTCCGACGACGCGGGGGTTTATCGCGTCTCTGACGATCTGGCGCTGGTGCTGACAGTAGATTTCTTCCCCCCAATAGTCGATGACCCGTTCACATACGGAGCAATCGCCGCTGCGAACGCCCTCAGCGACGTCTACGCGATGGGCGGCCGACCAGTTACGGCGCTCAACGTTGCAGCCATTCCCGCTGATCTCCCACCTGAGATCCTCGCCCAGATGCTGAGTGGCGGCGCTGCAAAAGCCGCGGAGGCTGGCGTGTCCGTAATTGGCGGGCACACTGTGACCGACGATGAGCCGAAGTACGGCATGTCAGTCATCGGCTATATTCATCCCGACAAGATCATCACCAACGCCAACGCCCAACCAGGCGACAAGCTGGTTCTCACCAAGCCAATCGGCACCGGAATCATTTCAACTGCTGGAAAAGCACAGGAAGCAGACCCCGAAGTACTGAGCAACGCAGCGAAGATCATGGGCGTGCTCAACAAAGGCGCATCTGAGGCCATGATCGAAGTCGGCGTCCACTCCGCAACGGATATCACTGGCTACGGCCTGGTTGGTCACGCTGCAGAGATGGCACGCGGCAGCGGCGTCGGCATTCAGCTATCGCCCGTCGCCGTCCCGCTCATCCCGGGGACGCTGGAACTTCTCGAACGCGGCATCGTACCCGGCGGCACTCACCGAAACCTGGCAGGTGTCCTGGGCTCGGCGGACTGGGACGACGCCCTCACCGCCAACCAGAAGCTCCTCATGTGCGACGCACAGACGTCGGGCGGCCTGCTGATATCGGTTGCCGCTGATAAGTGCGATAACTTGATCGTCGCGCTAAACGCCGCTGATACGCCCGCGGCTGCGGTCATCGGAAGCGTTACGGACGAACCAAGCGGAATCGTGCGCGTTTCGCTCTAGACGTAGGGGCAATTCACGAATTGCCCTCCCGCGTAGCGTGGTCATCTCTGCCCATGCGAGTGAATCGACCATGTCACATCGGACCCCGACTCTCCCGCCCGATCACTTGAAACCGCCAGCAGCCGATCGCACGGGCAGAGATGCTCGTGCTACACCAACACAAAACGTGGTGCGGGCTGGTCAAAGAAGCACCAACAAAAAAGGCCCGCCATGTCTCCACGGCGGGCCTTATGTATTCAGTAAACGAGGGTTACCCTCCGTTGAAGATGGCGGGGTCCGCCTCTCCTTCCACGTAGAGGAATCCTGCTAGGCCTTTTTCAAGTCGGCTCAGTGCATGGTCCACCAGGATGTAGCGACCGGGATACTCAAGCTTGAGTTCCACGATGGTTGCTCCACCGGGTGGGACAAGAGTTGTCTGTACGTCCTTTGAGGGGGTGTTGGAGACCGACGCATCGTCGTACACCGTGTCGAATATCTCACCAATCACGTGGAACGAGGAGATGAAGTTTGGTCCGCCCACTCCGAAGAAGATCCGGATTGTCTCGCCAACTTCGGCTCGAAGCGCGTGCTCATCGGATGCCAGTGCGCCTGCTGCGCCGTTGAAGACGAAGTAAGTTGGGTCCTCTGAGATCATTTTCTCGTGATCAAACTCGGCTACGCCGGGCTCTCCAAATGCCTGGGCTGTGTAGATTTCGCCCTGCATCACGTAGAACTCTCGGTCAACTTCTGGCAGTCCGCCTTCTGGCTCCACCAGGATCATTCCGTACATGCCACTGGAGATGTGGTGCGGCACAGACGGTGTCGCGCAGTGGTACACGTAGAGGCCGGGCTTCAAAGCTTTGAAGGTGAATCATGCGTCTTGTCCGGGCGGAACCTGCATCACCTGGGCACCGCCACCGGGGCCTGTTACGGCGTGAAGATCCACGGAGTGAATCAGGAAGTTTCCGGGCATGTTCTTCAGGTTGACGGTGACCGTATCGTCAACTCGCACCCTGAGCATTGGTCCGGGAACCAGGCCGTTGAACGTCATGTATCGGTAAGTGGTCCCATCGGCCAGCTTGCCATCAAGTTCAACCATCTCAAGATTGAGGGTGATGTCTTGAGGTCCGCGATCGCCGATCGGGCCTGGAAGATCGGTGGGATCTCTGGTGATGTCGACGGCCGTTGAAACCTGCTCTTCGGTACCCTCTCCAACTCGGATCAGACCTTCCATACCAGCCGCTCGGTGTCCGGGTATTGAGCAGAAGTAGGCGTAACCGCCTGCCACTTCAGCCACAAAGGTTATGGACACACTGGCACCTACGCCAACTATGTGTTCTGAGTGAGCATCGAGATCAGGAACGACGATATTGTGCTCTGCACCATCACCGTTTTGCACGGTTATCTGGACAGTGTCACCCACCGCAACATTGAGAGTTGGGTTGATGATGTCATCAATGTCGCCTCCTACCCCAATGTAGGCCATGCCACCGTTGCCGATCATGGTCTGCAAGGTGAACGAAACATCTGGAATGTAGTCCACATCGTCGGCCTCATGCGCATGATCATCTTCATGAGTCTGATCAGCGATGACGGTGGTTCCGCTATCTGGCAAATCTGATTTCGGCACCTCGGCCAGGGTTGGTGTCGGCTGGCTTTTTATCTGCGCCTCAAGGTCGGCCACTCGGGCTTCTACGTCGCTTGTAGTGCCACAGGCGATCAGAAGCGTGAACATCAAAACAATGCTGAGTCCAGCGAGTAAGGAGGTTGGTCGTTTCAGCAGTAACGGCATTTTGGCGTCTTCCCATGTTTTAGTTACACAATTTAT